>WSYA01000037.1 GCA_009773615.1 Gallionellaceae bacterium | reverse complement strand
TCGGTTTCAAATGCCCGGTCGAGCTGTTTATGCCAGACGCTTTTGACTTTAGGCAGCATCACGCTGCGTTATTTGCACTTGGTGCTTGAAACCGCCTTTGCTATCTATTATGACAATATATGCAAATTACGATTGACCTTGCCTTTCATGTGCTTTATAAAGTTCGCCAAAATCAACATGGTGGGGTGTCGTGGAATCAGTCGAACTCATGAGGATAGATTTGGCAGTCGAGCCCGATTTGCAAAATTTCATCGGCTTTCTTATGGAAAGTGTCAGGCATCTGCAAGGGAATGCCTTTCGAGCTTCGCATGCCAGTTTGGAACTGATTCAACGTTTGCGCGCTGCAGGAGCATGTTGCGGTCAGCCTTTTTCAGTCCGCGTGCAAATTCAAAACTATAATTTGCAGGTGCATTGGGATGAAAATGAGTTCGCGCTCGCCCAAACGGGGGCTATCGAACAATCCGTCATCGAGCAATTGCGCGATTCCCTGCGCAAATCTACCGAATCCTTTGACCCCGAAATTTTGACTCAGCGCAATGAGGCGATGGTGCGTCATTTGCACGAGACACGCGAGCGTGCCGAGCGCGAGCTGGCCGAGTTGCAGGTGGAGCTGTTAAGCCGTCAGGCGGAGTTGCAGATATCGATACGAGAGGCTGAAACGGATCCGTTGACCATGTTGCCAAACCGTCGGGCATTCGATGAAAAACTGGATCAGGCATTCCGCCACACGATGCGGCAGAGAGTTGTCCCGCTGTCGCTCATGATGCTGGATCTGGACCATTTCAAGAGCATCAATGACGAACACGGACACCAGTTTGGCGACGCCTACTTGAACAAGATGGCGCATATATTGCGCAGTGTTATCCGGGAAAGTGTGGATTGCGCGTTTCGTTTTGGCGGGGACGAATTTGCCATGATGATCCATGCCGACTTCAGTACGGCATGCGAGAAGGCGCGGCAGGTGATACTGCAAATGGAAGGCAAGGTCAGCATCGGTATTGCGAGTATCGATCAGCAGACACCGCATGATCTGACGCTGGAAGGCTTTATCCATCAAGCTGACAGCGCACTGTACGAAGCCAAGCACCGGGGGCGGGGGCGGGCGGTGGTTTACCTGTGTCATAGAGAAGATTCGCAGGATTGCGGATCTGATTGCATAGCGAAAGCCTCTTGTGTCTGAGGTGTTCGACAGCGCTACCGATTGCAAGCTGTTGTTCAATAGTGCGACGCAAAGCGAAAGCTCTTTGATCCTGTTGCGATCAAAACTGGTCGCCATCACGCAGCGTCTTGGAGTCAGCCATCTAAAGCAGGAAAATATGCTGCTGGTGGCTTCCGAACTGGTGAGCAATAACGTGAAACACGCTGCCGGACGGGGCATGGTGCAGTTATGGAAGCAGCCCGGCGGGGTGCTGGATCTGCTTTCTCTGGACTTCGGGCCTGGTATCGCGAATCTGGCCAGCGCCGAAGAGGATGGCTATTCGACGGCCAGTACGCTGGGCAAAGGCTTGGGGGCGATTCGCCGCCTGAGCGACGAGTCATACATCTACACGCAGCAACAGCGCCCCGGACAAGCGAAAAAATGGAGCGGCACGGTAATACTCGCGCGTTTTTATTTGGACAAGGAAAACAAAGAGGCGAAATCCGGCTTTAAATTCGGACTGTTCTCGCGTTCCTTGTCGGACGAGCGATATAACGGCGATAGGATATATTTGCAAAGAGCGGGGAGAATGCTGCGTTGGCTACATCTGGACGGGCTGGGTCACGGAGAGGAGGCGCAGGCGGCAACCGCCGATCTGGCGACGCACCTGATCAATTACGACTCCCCGGAAACGATATTGGCAATGGTGGACACGCAGCTCGTCAATACGCGCGGAGCAGTCGCCATCACCGGGGAGATTGATCTGGCCAAAAACAGTTTGCGCCTGTCCGGGGTGGGCGACATGAGTGCACACATTTACGATCAAGAGCAGATTCAGCATATCGCTTTTGCGCCTGGCATATTGGGGCGGGAGCATCGTTCGGCGACGGAGTTGCGGGCCGATTTTGGCAAGAAATATGTCATCATTACCGCCAGTGACGGCATACGCAGGAACTGGGATGTGGCCAATTTTGTCGGTTTGTTTAACCAGCACCCGCAGTTGATCGCGTATACGCTGGGCAGCATCATGGGGCGGATTTCGGATGATCAGTCGATTTGTGTTTGTACGATAGGATAAAGGGAGAATGAAATGGTGCAAAAAAAAGAAACCAGCGAAAAATTAGCTGCATTGTTTAGCTTGAAAATCGGCAATATTTCCACGCAACTTGAAGAAACCGGCAGGGAATTTTTCTGCGCGGATAACAAGCTGATGGATGAGGATGAGGTCGCTGATATGAGCAGCGAGTTCGTCTCCCTGATAGCAAGTTTGTTGAGTTCCAAGGATCCGCAAAAACGCACATCGCCGCAATTTCATGCGCTGGAGACGTTTTTTTCCGGGCTTGCGCAACGTATGTTGATGCGCGGCGGCAATGTGGAGGATGTCGTGCGTTATGCGCAGCAGTTGCAGTACAGCCTGATCTCGGCGCTGGAACAGGATAGCGGAATCATCTTTACCCAGTCGCGCTCGGTGTTACTGTTTTTTGCCCAACATTTTAACGAGCTGATTATGGGGATTTTCCATACCTATTTGAGCGAGCGGGAAAATACCCTCAAGGCGCAGGAAGCGGAGTTGCGCGAGACTTCAACTCCGATTACCGAAATTTGGGACGGTGTGCTGACGCTGCCTATCATCGGCACGCTCGATTCCAGCCGCACTATGCTGGTCATGGAGGCGTTGCTAAACTGCATCGCCAAGGATCACGCGCGCGCAGTCGTGATGGATCTGACCGGCGTGAAAAATATCGACTCTCAAGTTTCTCACCACTTGATCCAGATGGTGCGTGCGGTGCAACTGATGGGTTCCGATGCGATCATCACCGGCATCCACCCGGAAATAGCCCGCGCGCTGGTCAGTCTGAACATCGATCTGACTGGCGTGACTACCCGCGCAAGCCTGTCTGACGGACTCAAAGAGGCGTTTTTGCGCATGGGTATCCACGTCAGCCAAAAAATAAGCTAACAAATGACTATTCCGGGCGTGCACCTGACGCGTATCGGCAAGGGCAACTTTTTGCTCGAGCCGCTACGTAGCATGAACATCCAAGATCAGGGCACGCTGATGCGGGATATCGTTGCGCAGGTGCAGCAAGAGCAGGGTCTGTGTTTGTATTACGATTTGAACGGGGTTCCGGTTATCGACCCGGTTTACTACGGTTGGTTGGACAAATTGGCGCGTACTTGTCAGGCGCTGAATATCAAAATGATTTGCATCAATATGCAGCCGACAGCTGCATTCACATTGTCGAATTTTCTCACGAATAAGCCGGTATTCGAAACTGCGCTGAGCGTCCCGGACTGATTTTTTGTATTGACTGACGGGCAAATAGGCGGTGACAAGAATACGCTGAAAGAGTTAAAGTTCGGCACGTTACACAAATAAATTCAGGGGGAGCTGTGATGGCAATTTTATTGTTCGTGCTGGTACTTGCCGTTTTTTTGTTGCTTTCCTTTCTTCGCGCTTCCATCACGAGCTGGCTGCTGGCTGCGATGGTTCTTGTGCCGCTGGTAGCAGTGCAGAGCCGCATTTCCGACGATGCTCTGCAAATGGTGTATATCGCGCTCCTGCTGTTCATCGTGATATTCGGAATACCGTTCTTGCGCCGCTGGCTGGTCAGTCGTCCCGTCCTCAATATCTTCCGTAGCATCCTTCCCCAAGTGTCGCAGACCGAGCAGGAAGCGCTCGACGCGGGTACGGTGTGGTGGGACGGCGAGTTGTTCAGCGGCAATCCGCACTGGAATAAATTGCTGGCATTGCCCAAGCCGGTTTTGAGCGCGGAAGAGCAGTCTTTCCTCGACAATGAAGTAGAGCAGCTGTGCGCCATGATCGACGATTGGGATGTCACCCATGTGCGTCAGGATATGTCGCCGCAGACATGGCAGTTCATCAAGGACAAGGGTTTCTTCGGCATGATCATCCCGAAGGAGTACGGCGGGTTGCAATTTTCCGCGCAGGCGCATTCCGCCGTGGTGACCAAAGTTGCCTCGCGTAGCGGCACGGCGGCGGTGACCGTGATGGTGCCAAACTCTCTCGGCCCCGCCGAGTTGCTGCTGCACTACGGTACGCAAGAGCAGAAAGACAAATATTTGCGCCGTCTGGCCAAAGGCCAAGAGGTGCCGTGTTTCGCGCTGACCGGGCCTTTCGCCGGTTCCGATGCGGGCGCTATCCCCGATGTCGGCATCGTGTGTTACGGCGATTTCAACGGGCAGCCGAATGTGCTCGGTGTGCGTGTCACTTGGGAAAAACGCTACATCACGCTCGCGCCAATCGCCACCTTGCTGGGGCTGGCCTTCAAACTGTACGACCCGGACAACTTGCTCGGCGCAGAAGTTGCGCGCGGTATCACGCTGGCTCTGATCCCGACCGATACCCCCGGGGTGAACGTCGGACGCCGCCACTTTCCGCTCAACTCGGCATTTCAGAACGGCCCGACTTCCGGCAAGGACGTGTTCATCCCGATGGATTACATCATCGGTGGCACAGAGCGCATCGGCCAAGGTTGGCGCATGCTGATGGAATGCCTGGCGGCGGGACGTTCGATCTCGCTGCCCGCCAGCGCGACGGGGGCGTCCAAACTGGCCGCGCGCACCAGCGGTGCCTACGGGCGAGTGCGCAAACAGTTCCACCTTCCGGTCGGCAAATTCGAGGGCGTGGAAGAGGCGCTCACCCGCATCGCGGGCAATCTTTACGTGATGGATGCGGCGCGGGTGCTGACGGCGCAGGCGGTCGACCTGGGCGAGAAGCCTTCGGTGATTTCCGCCATCGTCAAATATCACTGCACCGAGCGCGGACGCACGATTATTAACGATGCGATGGATGTTCACGGCGGCAAGGGTATCTGTATGGGGCCGGATAATTATCTGGGGCGCTTCTACCAGCAGACACCGATCGGTATCACCGTGGAGGGCGCGAACATCCTGACGCGCAGCCTCATCATCTTCGGTCAGGGAGCTGTGCGCGCTCATCCCTACGTGCTCAAAGAAATACAGGCGACGCATGAGCAGAACAGGTCGAAGGCCGTGCATGATTTCGATGCGGCGTTCTTCGGGCACATCAGCTTTGCCATGAGCAACGCGGTGCGCTCGTTCCTGTTCGCACTGACGAGCGGCCACATCATCAACGTGCCGACCGGGGAGCCGACCCGTCGCTACTATCAACTGCTGACGCGCTATTCCGCCTCCTTTGCGCTCGCCGCAGATGTCGCCATGCTGGTGTTGGGCGGAGGCCTGAAGCGCCGCGAAAAACTCTCCGCGCGTTTGGGCGATGTGTTGAGCCACTTGTATCTGTGCTCGGCAGTGCTGAAAAAATTTGAAGACGACGGGCGTCCGGTCGAAGATTTGCCCTTGCTGGATTGGGCGATGCAAGACGGTCTGTGTCGTATTCAAACCGCTTTCGATGGCGTGATGCAAAACTTCCCCAATCGTTTTGCAGCGCTGCTGTTGCGCGTGCTGATCTTCCCGTTAGGGCAATGCCGCAAGCCGCCTTCCGACGAATTGGGGCATGAGGTCGCCGCCATGCTGGGCAAACAGGGAGATGCTCGCGACCGTTTGACTGCAGGCATCTATATACCCCGCGAAGAGAAAGAGGCGGTGGGCGCGCTGGAGGCATCGCTGATCAGCACTTTGTTGTGCGAGCCGATGCAGGCCGAACTTGCGCAAGCCCGCAAAGCGGGCAAGCTCAAAGCGCTGGATGAGCAGGGGCAGATCGCCGAGGCGCGCGGCCTCGGTCTCATCAATGCCGAACAAGCTGCGCAGCTTGAACGCGATTACGCACTGCGGCGCAAGGTCATCATGGTGGACGATTTTGCGTCGGAGCAGTTGGCAGCAAGGCATTAAAAAATTAAGTAGTTATGGAATTTCGTAGGTTGGGTTAGCAGTTTCACCGCGTAACCCAACAGCCTTTAAATGATGTTGGGTTGCGCGAAAAATCCGCTAACTCAACCTACGAAATACAGAGGGGAGGGGAGCGGTGAATACACTTCGCGGCAAAACCATTTTTATCACCGGGTCATCCCGTGGTATAGGGCGCGAGATCGCTTTGCGCTGTGCGCGTGACGGTGCAAACGTGGTGATCACGGGCAAGACGGTAGAAGTCCATCCCAAATTATCCGGCACCATCCACACGGTAGCGGAAGAGGTGCGCCAAGCGGGCGGGCGGGCATTGGCTATACAGCTTGATGTGCGCGACGAGCAAGCCATCACCGCAGCTGTCGAGCAAGCGGCCGCGCAGTTCGGCGGTATTGACGTATTGGTGAACAACGCCAGCGTCATCAGTCTTACGCCCACATTGCAAACCTCGGCCAAACGTCTCGATTTGATGTGGGACGTGAACATGCGCGGAACATTTCTGGCCTCGCAAGCTTGCATTCCCCATCTCAGAAAATCCATCAATCCGCACATTCTCAGTTTGTCGCCGCCGCTCAACATGCAAGCAAAGTGGTTCGCACCGCATGTCGCTTATACGATGTCCAAATATGGCATGAGCATGTGCATGCTGGGGATGGCGCAGGAGTTCGCTCCAGAAGGTATCGCGTGCAACTGTCTGTGGTCGCGCACCACCATTGCCACGGCAGCTATCGAAAATAATTTCCCGGAAGCAATCTTGAGAGCTTCGCGCAAACCTGCCATCGTGGCGGATGCGGCGCATGCCATTCTGTTGCGCGACAGCAAGGGATGCACCGGAAATTTTTTCATCGACGAAGAGGTGCTACGCGAGGGTGGGGTGAGCGATTTCGAGCAATATGCGGTCAGTCCGGGTATAAGTTTGTATAACGATCTGTTCTTATAGCAGTCACAATTAATACGGGGAGATAAAAATGACGATGCTGGAGAATGAGGATGTGGTCACGCCAGAGCAGGCAGGCACGCTATACGGCCTATTTCTTGAGCGGGCCAAACGCTCGCAGGATAAAGAGGCTTATCGTTATTTCGATGTGCCGCGTAATGCATGGGTCTCGCTGAGCTGGCGTCAGATGCTGGAGCAAGTGGCACGCTGGCAAGCGGTGTTGGCCAAAGAAGGCTTGGCAAAAGGCGACCGGGTGGCGCTGATGTTGCGCAACTGCCCGCAGTGGGTCATGTTCGATCAGGCGGCGATGTCGCTGGGGTTGGTTACCGTGCCGCTCTATACCGTGGACCGCGCCGAGAACATCGCCTACATCGTCAATGACTCGGGGGCGAAGGTGTTGCTGTTCGAAACCGCCGACCAGTGGAAAGAGCTGAGCGGTGTGCTCGGACAGATGGCATGCGTGCAGCGATTTATTTCGCTGGACGAGGTGGAGAGCGACGAGCCGCGTTTGATTTCTGCCGCGAAGTGCCTGCCGCCCAGCGCCACCTTGCAAGCAGCTATGCCATGCAAGATCGACGAGCTGGCCAGCATCATCTACACCTCCGGCACCACGGGTAAACCCAAGGGCGTGATGCTCAGCCACAACAATATGTTGAGCAACACGCATGCGGCGCTGGGTACCTTCGTGGTGTATGGCAGCGACCTGATGTTGTCATTCCTGCCCCTGTCGCACACTTTCGAGCGCACCTGCGGCTATTATCTGCAAGTGATGACGGGGGCGACGGTCGCTTATGCGCGCTCCATCCCGCTGCTGTCGGAAGACCTGCAAATCATCAAGCCGACCATTTTGATTTCTGTGCCGCGCATCTATGAGCGCATCCATTCGGCGATCAATGCCAAGCTGGAAGAAGGTTCCCCCCTCAAGCACAAATTATTCAACCTGGCCGTGGACGTGGGTTGGGCGCGCTTCTTGCGGGAACAGGGGCGCGGTGGCTGGAAACTTTCCTTTCTGCTGTGGCCGATACTGAAAAAACTGGTGGCGCAGAAAATCATGGACAGACTTGGCGGGCGTATGCGCACTGCCGTCAGCGGCGGTGCCGCACTCGCGCCGGACATCGCACGCATGTTTGTCGGCCTCGGTTTGCCGGTGGTGCAGGGCTACGGGCTCACCGAAACCAGCCCCATCGTGACGGGCAACCATCTGGACAACAACTTTCCCGACAGCGTCGGGCAGCCGGTGCGCGGTGTGCAGATCAAGCTGGGGGAGCAGAACGCACTGCTGGTGAAAGGGCCGAACGTGATGATGGGTTACTGGAACAACCCGGAAGCGACCCGAGCCTTGATCGATGCGGATGGCTGGCTGAATACGGGCGACATCGCGCGCATCAGCGCGACAGGGCATGTGTACATTACCGGACGGCTGAAAGAGATCATCGTGCTGGCGAATGGCGAGAAACTTCCTCCCGCCGATATGGAAGCGGTCATCCTGCACGATCCGCTGATCGATCAGGTGATGATCTACGGCGAGGGCCGGCCTTATTTGATCGCACTGGCGGTGTTGAATCCTACCGTGTGGCTGGAGATCGCCGCCAAGATCGGCGTGCGTCCGGATATGCCAGAATCACTGACGGACACTAATGTGGAGGCCAAGGTGTTGCGTCGCATCGCGCGCAACATGAAGAGCTTCCCCGGCTATGCCAGAGTGCATCGCGTGCTGTTGCTGAACGAACCCTGGACTATCGACAACGGCATGCTCACGCCGAAGTTGAGTTTGAAACGCGACAAGGTCGTGGCGAAATATTCCGCCGAGATCGAGCAACTTTACAAAGGACATTGAGGCATGAGCGAACAACAGACAAGCATACCCAGCCGGCACGCGACTTTGCGCGTGGTGGCGATGCCGGCGGACTGCAATATGACCGGCGACGTGTTCGGCGGCTGGGTGATGGCGCAAGTGGATATTGCCGGAAGTATCCCGGCTATTTGTCGCGCGCGCGGCAGAGTGGCGACCGTGGCGGTGAATTCCTTCGTGTTCAAACAGCCGATCTTTATGGGCGACGTGGTGAGTTTCTATGCTGACATCGTCAAGGTCGGGCGTACCTCGATGACAGTTACCGTCGAAGTGTACGCGCAGCGCGACCCGATCAAACCGACTTGCGTCAAAGTGACCGAGGCCACGCTGACCTATGTCGCTGTAGATGAAAATCGCAAGCCGCGCGAAGTGCCGCCAGCGGACTAACAAAATGTAGGTTGGGTTAGGCGTAGCTGTAACCCAACATGAAAGATTAGGAGAATATAGATGAGCGCAAATTTTCAGATACGCAAAGTGGCCGTGCTCGGTGCCGGTGTCATGGGCGCGCAGATCGCCGCACACTTGGTGAACGCCAACGTCGAGACGCTGTTGTTTGAATTGCCCGCGAAAGAAGGCGACCCGAACGGCAACGTGAACAAAGCGCTGGAGGGCTTGAAAAAACTGGAGCCGTCGCCCGTCGCCAGCCCCGCCAAGATCACCTACATTCAGCCCGCCAACTACGAACTGCATCTGGAAAAATTGCGCGAATGCGATCTGGTGATCGAAGCCATCGCCGAGCGCATGGACTGGAAGTCCGACCTGTACCGCAAAGTCGCGCCGTACCTGAATGAACGCGCCATCTTCGCCAGCAATACTTCCGGCCTCTCCATCAACCAATTGGCTCAGGCATTTCCCGAGAATCTGCGCCACCGTTTCTGCGGCATCCACTTCTTCAACCCGCCGCGCTACATGCACTTGGTCGAGCTGATTGCCTGCACCGGCACCGACGCGCAGCTGCTCGACCAGCTGGAAACCTTCCTCGTCTCCACACTGGGCAAAGGCGTAGTGCGCGCCAAAGATACGCCCAACTTCATCGCCAACCGCATCGGCGTGTTTTCCATGCTCGCCACTAAGCATCACGCCGCCGTGTTCAACCTCGGCTTCGATATGGTGGACGCGCTCACCGGGCGTTACCTCGGTCGCCCCAAGAGCGCCACCTTCCGCACGCTGGATGTGGTCGGTCTCGACGTGTTCGCGCACGTGGTCAACACCATGCGCGATAACCTCACGGATGACCCGTGGCACAAGCATTTCGAGCTGCCGGGCTGGTTCGGCTATCTGGTGGATCAGGGCGCGCTGGGGCAGAAAAGCAAGCGCGGTATCTACCAGAAAATTGGCAAAGAAATTCACGTGCTCGACCTGCATACCAAGGAATACCGCCTGTCCGATGCCAAGGTGGACGAAGAGGTCAAAGAAATATTGCGCGAACGCGACTGGGGCATGAAGCTCTCCGGTTTGCGCCGCAACCCGCATCCGCAAGCGCAATTCCTGTGGGCGACATTCCGCGACGTGTTCCACTATTGCGCCCTGCAACTGGAGCGCATCGCCGACAACGCCAGAGATGTCGATCTCGCCGTGCGCTGGGGCTTTGGCTGGGACAACGGCCCGTTTGAAATCTGGCAGGCCGCAGGCTGGCAACAAGTCGCAGGCTGGATCGCCGCCGACATCGCAGCAGGCAAAGCGATGGCAAATGAGCCGTTGCCCGTATGGGCGACCGAAGATGGTCGCACCGGCGTTCACACAGCGCATGGCTCCTATTCGCCAAGCACCCAAAGCGAACAAGCCCGTTCGATACTACCTGTCTATCGTCGCCAGCTCTACCCCGACCATCTGCTAGGCGAAGAGCGTCACTATGGCGAAACCGTGTTCGAGACCAAAGAAGTACGTCTATGGCACTCGGGCGACAACATCGCCATCCTCAGCTTCAAGAGCAAAATGCACACCGTCAGCAACGAAGTGCTGGACGGCATTCTGCGTGCGGTGGACGAAGCCGAAGCGCATTTCAGCGCGCTCATCCTGTGGCAGACCGAGCCGCCGTTTTCCGCCGGGGCCAACCTGCTGCAATTGATGCAGGGAGTGCAAGAACCCGCGCAGGATGCGGGTCTGTTCGGCAAAATTAAAGGCGCGGTAAATCGCGTCAAATACACCGTTGCGGGTCACGGCGGTATCGGCGACGTGCTTAACGCCGCTATCGGCAATGTGCCGCATGTCGAAGCCGTGGTCGCCAAATTCCAGCAAGCTTCGCAGCGCCTCAAATATTCACAGGTGCCTACCATCGCCGCAGTGGACGGTTTGGCGCTCGGCGGCGGCTGCGAGTTTTCCATTCACTGCACGCGCATTGTTGCCTCATTGGAAAGCTACATCGGCCTCGTTGAAGTCGGCGTCGGCCTGCTGCCAGCCGGCGGCGGCTGTAAAGAAATGGCGCAACGCGCGGCAGCTGAAGCCAAAGGCGGCGACATCTTTCCGCACCTCAAACGCTACTTCCAAAACATCGCCATGGGCGAAGTCGGCAAGAGCGCCGAACTCGCCAGAGAGATGGGCTACTTAAAATCTTCCGACCGCATCGTGCTAAATCGCTTTGAACTGCTGCACGTCGCCAAAGAAGAAGCCAAAGCCCTAAATGCCACCGCCTACCGTCCGCCAATGCACCAGCGCCAAATTCCCGTGGCCGGACGCACCGGCATCGCCACCCTAAAAGCCGCGATGATCAACATGCGCGAAGGCGGCTTCATCTCCGAGCACGACTACAACATCGGTTGCCGCGTCGCCGAAACGATGTGCGGCGGTGATGTGGAAGCGGGCAGTTTGGTGGATGAGGATTGGCTGCTGGATATGGAGCGCAAGAACTTTATGGAGCTGCTGGCGACTGAGAAGACGCAGGCAAGGATTGAGCACATGCTGAAGAACGGGAAGCCGTTGCGGAATTGAGAGTGACACGATGAAGATAACAATCCCAGCGATACAAATTGACGAGGCCGAAGGCTTTAGTCCGGCAAAGGACATTTTCTCTAGAAAAGACTTCGGGGAAAGACTTGCGAGTCTTATTGTAAAAACAAATGATGAGTTGGTGATTGCACTTGATGCAGAGTGGGGCGAGGGAAAGAGCACGTTTGTGCAGATGTGGAAAGGCTATGTTAGCCATCAGCGCGAGCAAAAGATTCGCACAGTTTATTTTGATGCATTTGCGAATGATTACCAGAAAGATCCATTCATTGCGCTAGCCGCAGAAGTGTATGAGTTGTTAAAAGACGCAGGGCAAGAAAAGAAGAAGGAATTTATTGCTAAGGCTGGAGCGGCGGCAAAGTCGATGGCTAGAGGGGCAATGAAAATTGCTGTCCGTGTTGGCACGGGGGGATTGTTGGATGGCTCTTTGATTGATGGTGTGGGAGATGATGTATCTGAGTTACTGTCAGAACAAGTTGATTCTATTCTTGAAGAAAGACTAAAGAGTTCGAGCGAAGATAAGCTGGCACTGAAAAATTTCCGGAAGTATTTAGCTGATTTTGCTTTAGAGAATGGCGATGGGCGTCCGATAGTGTTTGTGATTGATGAATTGGATCGTTGTAGGCCAGATTTTGCGCTTGAGCTTATTGAGCAGATCAAACATCTGTTTTCTGTACGAGGTATTACATTTCTCTTGGTGATGAACAAAAAACAGCTTGAGGAGTCCATAAGGGCTAAATACGGCTTGGTTGATGCCGCGAAGTATCTGCAGAAATTTGTTCATCTATGGCTGACATTGCCGAGGAAGTCAGATCAGTACGATGATCATGGTGTGAAGTATGTTAGGCATACCATGCTGGCTATGTGCGACAGCGGGGAGAATATTTTAAATGGAGAGGCTATTAGCCTTTTTGAGGAGTTGATCAAATATTGCAGGCCTTCCTTTAGGGAAATTGAGCGTGCGTTGTCATATTTTGCCCTGATACAAAATATGTCTAGGACTGAGCCACTTCGCACTTTATATCAATTCATGGTTGCATTCGTGTGCTTCCTGAAGGCAACAAAGCCTCATCTCATAAGAAAAATCACCCATGAACAAATTGGCTCGAAAATCTTGCTTGAAGATGCGGGGTTGGGGCGAGTTGATGGAAATAATCGCTCTACGTATCTTTTTGATCTAACCAAGCTTGTTATTTTTGACATGGGAAGCGAGGAGCAAAGAAAGGCAATGATGGAAGCACAGGAGGTCTTTGCAGATGGTGGATTTGGTAGATTTCCTGATAGTGGTGTTATGCGCAATGTATGCGGATGGTTAGATGATATTAATCGTGCGAGGTAATGGCGTGACGAGCGACGATACGTGGTCAGCATTGCATTTGATTTTAAGGTTGCATTGGAGATTCGCTTCGGTTTGGTGCGGCAGTTTTGTTTGGCTTATCAATGGGATGAAATTGTCTCACCACTGGTGCGACAATTTCCGTGATCGCACAATTTCGTCACGCGGACAATAGAGGCACACCACAATTTTTTAGGAATATGAAATGAATCGTTCAACAACATTGCAGTTGCTCACAGAACACAAAAATGAACTGATGCGACGCTTCGGTGTGTCGCGTCTGGCTTTGTTTGGCTCGGTGGTGCGCGACGCGGCGCAGCAGGGGAGCGATGTAGATGTGCTGGTGGCATTCGATGGACCGGCTACGTCTGCACGCTATTTCGGCGTGCAGTTCTATCTGGAAGATTTGCTTGGCTGTCCGGTCGATCTGGTGACGGAGAAGGCATTGCGACCCGAGTTGCGTCCTTTCATCGAGAAGGAGGCTGTGCATGTCTAAAGGTGCTGACCGCGAGTGGAGGTTCTATCTGGATGACATGATCGGATTTGCCGAAAAGGTTATCGCTTATACAGATGGGCTGGATCAAGAGCGCTTTGTGGATAGTGGCCTGAATTACGATGCGACGATACGCAATCTGGAATTGATCGGGGAGGCGGCCACGAATATTCCCGATGAGGTGCGCCAGAGCTATCCGCAGATACCTTGGCGCATGGTGGTCGCAACCCGCAACAAACTGATACATGGTTACTTGGGAATAGACAATGATACGTTGTGGAGCATCATCCAGGACGAGGTCCCTGTGTTGCTGAAAGAGTTGCAAACGTTGAAAGCCGAAAACTAACGCATTGCGGGAGATGAATCATGAGTAAACAAGTCCAGGAAGCCTACATCGTTGCCGCAACCCGCACTCCTGTGGGCAAAGCGCCGCGCGGCATGTTTCGCAACACGCGTCCCGATGATCTGCTGGCACATGTGTTGAAGAGCGTGCTGGCGCAGGCGCCTTCGCTCGACCCCGCGAGCATCGGTGATGTGATCGTCGGTTGTGCGATGCCGGAGGCGGAGCAGGGAATGAATGTGGCACGCATTGCGCTGCTGTTGGCGGGGCTGCCGGACACGGTGCCGGGGCTGACGGTGAACCGGTTTTGTTCTTCCGGCTTGCAGGCGGTGGCGCTGGCGGCGGATCGCATCCGGTTGGGTGAGGCCGAGGTGATGCTGGCGGCGGGTGTGGAGAGCATGAGTATGGTGCCGATGATGGGCAACAAGATCGCGTTTAATCCTGCGATCTTCGAGAGCAATGAGCATTACGGCATCGCTTACGGCATGGGGCTGACGGCGGAGAAGGTGGCGGAGCGTTGGCATGTGTCGCGTGATGCGCAGGATGCGTTTGCGTTGCAGAGCCATCAGCGCGCGATTGCGGCGATCAACGGCGGCGAGTTCAACGACGAGATTTCGCCGTTTCACATCAGTGAGCATGTGCCGGATATGCATACGCGCGAGGTGTCGGTGAAGGCGCGCGCGGTGGCGCAGGATGAAGGGCCGCGCGCGGATACTTCGCTGGAGGCGCTGGGTAAACTCAAGACGGTGTTCGCGCAACGCGGCTCGGTGACGGCGGGCAACAGTTCGCAGATGTCGGACGGCGCGGGGGCGGTGTTGCTGTGTTCTGAGTCTGCATTGCTTCGCTATAATCTCACGCCCATCGGCAAGTTTTTGGGTTTCAGTGTGGCGGGTGTGCCGCCCGAGATTATGGGCATCGGCCCGAAAGAGGCGATTCCGCGCGCGTTGAAACAGGTGGGTTTGACCTTGCAAGACATGGGCTGGATCGAACTCAATGAAGCCTTTGCCGCACAATCGCTGGCGGTGATTAAAGATGTGGGGCTTGATCCGGCCATCGTCAATCCGCTCGGCGGTGCTATAGCTTTGGGGCATCCGCTGGGCGCGACCGGGGCGATCCGCACGGCTACGCTGTTGCATGGATTGCGTCGGCGCAAGCAGAAGTACGGCATGGTGACGATGTGCATCGGGACGGGTATGGGTGCAGCGGGAATTTTTGAAGCGCTATAAAGGAAATAGAAATGAAAAAACTGTTGGTGATTTTGTTGTTGTGCATGTCGACGCAGGCGCTTGCCGTGGAGCTGGAAGGCATAAAGGTTGAAGACAAGGTGCAGGTGAACAATGCCGCGCTGACGCTTAACGGCGCGGGTGTGCGCAACATCGTATTCTTCAAGATGTATGTCATCGGGCTTTATCTCGCGGAAAAGCAGCAGAGCGCTGACGCGATATTGGCCGATGCGAAGCCCAAGCGTATCGCTTTGCATGTACTCGTGGGCGAAGCGGGTGCGGAGCGCTTTCTGAGCGGCTTCCGCAAGGGGATTGAGAAGAATCACAGCGAGGCGCAACTGGCAGCGCTGCGCGAGCGTATGACCGCATTCGAGCAGATGTTCGGCGCCATCAAGACAGTCAAACGCAACGACGTCATCGCCTTTGATTGGTTGCCCGCTGAAGGCTCGCGCATAAGCCTGAACGGCACCGAGCTCGGGCGCATTGCGGGCGATGATTTTTATCGCGCTTTGCTGTCTATCTGGATAGGCGGAAAACCGGTGACTAACGATCTGAAGAAGGCGTTGTCGGACAGTTGATTGACTGTATTTATGATGTTTTGGATTTTGAAAGGGATCAAATGAAGCGAGTTTTTGTATCGGCCTTGTTGGTGTTTTTGAGTTGGAATGCGAATGCTTTGGAGGTGGTTGGAGTCAAGGTGCCGGAAAAAATGCAGTCGGGTGAACAGGCTTTAGTGTTGAACGGTGCAGGCTCCCGCTTTATGGCCGGCGTGATTGATGTGTATGTCATCGCTTTGTATCTGCCTGAAAACAAGCACACGGTCGCGGAGGTATTGGAGGAAGAAAGAAGCAAGAATGTCACGATATGGTTTCTCACACCGCTTGGAGTGAAGGTAACCAGCGAGCAGTTGCTCGATGCCACGCATAAGTTGATGTCGGAAAATATGAGCGCGGAAGAATTAACAAAGCTGGATTCAAGTTGGAAAAAATTTGCCGCGTTTTTTGACAATATCAAAGAATTTAAGAAAGAAGATCAACTCTCTCTGGACTATCAGCCTAACAAGGAAATGCGGGTGAGTATGAACGGCAAGGAGCTAGGGCGCGTTGCGGGCGCCGATTTTATGCGTGCCTTTTTGCTGGTATGGCTGGGGGCGCAGCCCGCGCAGGACGATTTAAAGGGTAAGTTGCTGGGGTTGCCATTGGCCGCTGCCAAGCGCTGAAATGCCGCCGATGAATGATGACTTTTCCCCTGCTGCGATAGACCGAACCGCGCTTGAGCTGGCTATACGGCAACAGGGCGTAAAATTTCACAGCAGCATCACTGCGCAGCATGCGCATCTGTTTGCCGATGCGCAGGTGTACATCGCGGCAGAGCAGCTTGCACAAATGGAGGCGGTTATTGCTGCGGTTGAGCTGGTGGTTAAACTGCCGGGTTGGGAAGCCTCGGGCGATGAGGGGCATTCCGCCAAAGGCGTTTTCTTCGGATACGATTTTCATCTGAACGAACGCGGCGCGCATCTCATCGAGATCAATACCAATGCGGGGGGCGCGTTCCTGAACGCGCTATTGCTGAAGAGCCAAATCAGCATATCCTCTCCCGGCAGAGCCGTTGCCGTAGTGCATCTTGAGCATGACATCGTCGAGATGTTTCGCAACGAGTGGCGGCTGGAGCGCGGCGATGCGCCATTAGGTATTGTTGCCATTGTGGATGAGCAGCCGGCGGGGCAATATCTTTATCCCGAGTTCGTTTTGGCGCAGCAGATGTTTGAACGCGCGGGCATTCGTGCCGTCATCGCCGATCCCATGGACTTGGCCGCAAGGCCGGACGGTTTGTATTTCGGCGATGACAAGATCGCGCTTATCTACAACCGACTCACCGATTTTTCTCTGGGAAATCATCCCGCTTTGTACTCTGCCTATCGGAACAAGCAGGTCGTTGTTACGCCGCACCCGCAAGCCTATGCCCGCTATGCCGACAAGCGCAATCTGGCGCGCTTGACCGATGCGGGGCTGCTGCGCGCTCTGGGTGCGAGTGAAGATGCAGTCAGCGAGTTGCAACGGGGTATCCCGCAAACGCGCGTGGTCGGCGCGGACGATGCCGTGCGGTGGTGGGAAGAGCGCAAGCAATGGTTCTTTAAACCCGTCACGGGCTATGGGGCGAAGGGCGCTTATCGCGGCGACAAACTCACCAAGCGTGTGTTCGAGGAAATTTTGGCGGGAGATTATGTGGCGCAAAAATTGGCGCTGCCGGGCGAATGCCGCGTGCATGTGAACGGGGAAGAGGCCGCGCTCAAGTATGATGTTCGCTGCTATATCTACGACGGCCAGATTCAGCTGGCGGCCGCGCGTCTGTATCAGGGGCAAACCACGAATTTCAGAACGCCGGGAGGCGGGTTCGCCTTGGTACGCGTGCTGACCTGACCGGCTAGCGGGGGCTACTGCCTGAAGACTTTCATCTCATGGTGATAAGTCATCACAGTATTTCTACCATTCTGTTTTGCGTAGTACATCGCTAAGTCAGCATGCTTCGATAATTGAAACTCTTCGTCGCCATGATCGGGATAGATGGCGACACCGATGCTGGTCGAGATACCAAGCACATGGCCTTCTATCTCGAACGGTTTTTCGAGAGTCAGCCGAATTTTTTCCGCGACAATCAAGGCATCTTGCTCGGCTTCGATAGCGGGCAATAGCACGACGAACTCATCTCCGCCGATGCGCGCGATGGTGTCGGATTCGCGCATGCAGAGTTGCATGCGTGCAGCCGCGATCTTTAGCAGCGCATCTCCGATGGCGTGGCCGAGCGAGTCATTGATGGGTTTGAACTTGTCGAAATCCAGAAACAAAAGCGCGAGGCGGGTCTGTTCGCGTTTTGCTGTCGCAAGTGCCTGTTGCAGGCGGTCGCTGAGCAATGTGCGATTGGGCAGATCGGTCAACATATCGTACTGCGCCATATGGCGGATACGCTCGTCCGCGTTTTTCCGATCAGTGATATCGGTGATGAACCCGTGCCAGAGAATGCTGCCGTCATCGAGTTTTTCCGGCTGCGCATCTCCCATGCGCCAGCGTACGCCCTGCCCCGGGATGATCAGGCGATATTCGATATGCCATCGCGTGAGAGCGCTGGCGGATTCGCTTATCGAATCGGTAAGCCGGGATGCGTCTTCGGGATGGCGGAAGCTGAAGAAAGGGGTGGCATCTTCGCGCAGGTCTTCGGGTGTGAGGCCGTACATTTTGCGCACAGATTCGCTGATGAAGGGGAAGCTGCAATGTCCATCCGGGTTCATGCGGAATTGGAAAAGCAGGCCGGGAACCTCGGCGGATATTTTGGTGAACAGGTCGTGGCTTTGTTGTAGCTCCAGTGCCTCTTGAATTTTTTCAATCGCGATGCTGGCCAAACGCGCCGATTTTTCGATTAGCTGTAAATCCGCCTCGGAAGGTAGTTTGGATTTGGGGAAATAGATAGCGAAGGTGCCGAGCACTTTGCCTTTTGAGGATAGGATTGGCTCCGACCAGCACGATTCGATGCCGGTCTTTGCCGCCAACTCTCTAAATTTCCCCCATGCGGGGTGGCTCAATATGTCGCCGACTATGGTGCGCTTCCCGGTATAGGCCGTT
The DNA here is from genome assembly GCA_009773615.1 of Gallionellaceae bacterium. Classification (GTDB taxonomy): domain Bacteria; phylum Pseudomonadota; class Gammaproteobacteria; order Burkholderiales; family Gallionellaceae; genus PALSA-1006. The sequence continues at coordinate 3,667 of WSYA01000037.1, read as the reverse complement.
GTGCCGCAGGAGCCCACGTTGGCGCCAATCGCCAATCCGTCGATGGCGGTGGTATAAAAGTCGGGTAGGCTGGGGGCAGCCCCTACACTCAAGTGCCTGCTATCTTTTTGTATAAGCAAGATGGAACACAGGCAGTTTTTGTCTTGGACTTCCACGCTTTTGATTATGGCGGTCAAGATTTCTTTTAGCTGCGCACCTTTGGCGAGTAACTCCAGAATATGGCTGCGCGCCTGTTCGCGCTGATGGATCATCTCGCGCTCTTCGATGCCCTGCTTAAGCTGGCGATTGAGGCGGAAGATGTAGGTGGCGAGCGCACTGATCAATCCGAACAGCAGCAAGGCGATCCACAGGCTACTGTATAACCAGGTGAGGTCGCGTTGCGGATGTGCGTCGTAGATCAATCCGGCTAGAGAAAAGTCGCGCGGCAACATGCCTACATTGGCATAGGCATCGGCGATATGCTTCCAGCGTTCGGGATTGGAGTAGCCGATATCGATCAGATCGGGTTGAAGCAGGGGGATCATCTGCTCGGATTCGAACACCAGGGAATCGCGGGAGAGCTGTTTTGAGTATTTTTTTAAAATCAGATCGATCACTTCATTGCGGTGATCGCGAGCGTAGCGCCAGCCGCGCAAACTGGCCTCGCGGAATGCACGAACCCGATCAGGATGATCGTGTATCTCGTGTTCGGAAGTGAACAGGTTGTCGCCGTAAAAATCGATACCCGCCGTGCTCGGGGTGAAACTCTGATAGGCGAAATGGGCGCGCTCGAAATAAAACGGCTGGTTGGAAACATAGCCCACGATCGCGTCGACTTTGCCGTCGATCAGGTCTTGGGGATTGAAGCTGTCCTGTACTTTCTTTATGTGATCAAGCGGAACGCCTTCTTTCTTGAGATAGGCAAATAGCTCATCCGCCTGCGGGGCCAGCATGACGCGTTTATCTTCGAGGTCGCGCAAATTTTTGATTCCCTTGTGTTTGGCGGTGTAAATCGCATATGGGGAATGCTGAAAGATGACCGCCAATGCCACCAAGGGTTTTCCCGCGTTGCGCTCCAACAACAGGCTGCTGGTGCCGACCCCGAATTGTGCTTCGCCATTCGTGACACGGGAGATTGGATCGGTATCCGGTGTCGCTTCCGCTAACTGTACATTAAGCCCCGCCTCGCGATAATAGCCTTGCTCTATCGCGGCATAGTAACCGGCGAACTGGAAGTGATGCGTCCACTTGAGTTGCAGCGTGACATTTTCGAGCGCGAAAGAAGAGCTGCAAAAGACAAGTCCGGCAGCAAGGAGGAGGCGTTTTGTGAGACGTGTTACAGAGTGCATCGCAAGATCGTTACCGGGTTCATAAAACGGGCACGATTTTGCGCGCTAAGGTGATAGCCGACAATATGCAGAACGGCCTATGTATTTGGAAAATATATATAGGCCGTCTGTGCTTGTGTTGATGCGAAGAAAGATTTTATAGGGCTGCTGTTACCCCAGCAGATGTTTTACGTGCTCGCGCTCGTCGAGCAGTTCCTTGTAGCTGTCCATCATGTGCTTGCGTCCCAGTTCGCTGATGGGCAGGTCTTTCACGATGGTGTAATGGCCGTTGCGGCAGGTGACTGGGAAGCCGTACAGCACGCCTTCGGGTATGCCGTAGCTGCCGTCCGACGGCACGCTCATGGTGACCCAGTCGTTGTGGTGTGAGTGCAGCAGCCAATCGTGAACGTGGCCGATAGCGGCATTGGCGGCACTGGCAGCGCTACTCAAACCGCGCGCTTCGATCACCGCTGCGCCGCGTTTTTGCACGGTGGGGATGAACTCGTTTTCGCTCCAGTCTTCCCAGCCGTTCTGGCGCAGGATGTCGCTCACTTTGCGACCGCGTATCTCGGCGTGGGAAAGGTCGGGATATTGCGTGCCGGAATGGTTGCCCCAGATGACCATCTTCTTGATGTCCTGAATAGGCTGGAATAATTTCAACGCGACCTGCGTGATGGCGCGGTTGTGATCGAGACGCATCATGGCGCTGAAGTTGCGCGGATCGAGATCGGGCGCGTTTTTCATGGCGATGAGCGCGTTGGTGTTGGCGGGGTTGCCCACCACCAGCACCTTCACATGGCGCGCGGCGACTTCGTTGAGGATGCGCCCTTGTTCGGAAAAAATCGCACCGTTGGCTTCGAGCAGGTCTTTGCGTTCCATGCCTTTGCTGCGCGGGCGCGCACCGACCATCATGACGACTTCGGCATCGCGGAAGGCCACGCGCGGATCGTCGGTGGTGACGACCTGTTGCAGGTTGGGGAAGGCGCAATCTTCCAGCTCCATCGCCACGCCGCGCAGCGCTTGTTGTGCCGGAGTAATGTCCAGCAATTGCAGGATGATGGGTTGCTCGCGGCCCAGCATGTCGCCGTTGGCGATGCGGAACAACATGCTGTAACCGATCTGTCCTGCGGCTCCGGTGATGGCGATGCGGATTGGTGCTTTCATGTTGTTCTCCTCTGGGTTGTTGTGCGGACATTTTGCCAGCGTTTGCGGGGCGGGTATAGAAAAATAAAGGGCAGTGAGTGGTGCGATGCTCTTAGCCCTTTTGCATAAACTGCTCAAGGTGATCCAGAAACACGCGGGTCTTGACGGGCAGGTAGCGGCGCATCGGCATCACCGCCCATGCGGTTACAGAAGGAAAGCACCATTCCGGCAACACGCGCACCAGCCGTTTCAGACGCACATCTTCCTGTGTAAATTGAACAGGCAACGCGCCTATGCCCGCCCCGTCCAACAGTAATTGCTGGATGACGCCGATGGAGTTGAGTGCCATACGTCCGGGTGGCATGCCTTCCCACATAGTTTTGCCGCGCGACAACTTCCAAGGGAGCGGCTGACCATTGCTGGTCAGCAAACGTATCGCGGTGTGTTGATGCAGATCGTCGGGATGTTTCGGCGCCGGATGCAGGCCCAAATAAATGGGGCTGGCATACAGGCCGAGATGCTGTTCGTCTATCTTGCGCGCGACCAGTGTGGAATCGTTTTCTAAATTCCCCATGCGGATGGCGAGATCGAAGCGTTCGCCGATCAGATCGACGAGACGCGAACTCAGATCGATATCGAGCTGAATCTCGGGATAGGCTTCGATGAAAGTGGCCAGCGCGCGCGACAGTTTATTTCTTGCGTAATCTTCCGGCATGGAAATGCGCAATCGTCCGTGAGGCCGCACATCCTGGCTGCGCACGAAATCTTGCGTGATGGCGACTTCTTCGGCCACGCGGCGGCAGTGGTCGAGAAATTCCTGTCCGAAATCGGTAAGGGTTAGGCGGCGTGTGGTGCGCAGCAATAGGCGCTGTCCCAGCGCGGCCTCAAGATTGGTCAAGCGTCGTGACACCGTGGCTTTGGGCATGGACAGGTGTTCAGCGGCGCGCACGAGGCTCTCTTGTTCGACGATGACGGCGAACAGGATGTAATCGTCAGCAGAGATGTTCTTTTGTTCCATTTATGGGATAGTCTATCTCGAATTCATGGCTTTATCTATTTTTTCGAGACACCTACTATGCGTTAACTTTCACTCCACTGAGGAGCAGGCCATGACCAAGATTAAGGCTACGCTGAACAAGCCTCGCATTTTCAAGATTCAAATTGCGAAATATGCGTGATCGCGCAACAAGACGAGTTCAGCCCGTTTTGTTTACCCT
>WSYA01000036.1 GCA_009773615.1 Gallionellaceae bacterium | reverse complement strand
GGTGTTGATGAAATGTCAGAAATTCCATCTTGGCACTTGTTGCCGTTTGCGGATACTTATCCGCAACCTCGGGACGGGGAAGTCTCTTTCATTCGTTAGCCATCAGGAGTCCATCGTGCACATTGACGTAACACATTGCCGAACCGTCATCGTTTGCTGCCTGCTTTTCCTGACGGTCGGCGTTAGTCACATAGCAGGAGCCGAGCAAATGCAAATTGAGCAAGTCATTCGCCAACACGGAAAGAACCCCGTCGCAAAATCAATTAGGCCGGTTGCTTCCACTCTGGTGAGCCGCTCTCTGCTTGTTGCTACCGATCCGAATGCGCCACCTGGAAAGCTACGCCTGAGGACAGCTCTCGACAATCAGGGGAATGTTTGGGCTTATGCATACACCAGTGCCGCTGAGTTATCGAAGGCATTTCCCACTGGAGCTAGCTACGCCGAACTAACATTCCCCGTCTTCTTCGGCATCATCGAAGCTAGCCCGCAGTTTCGAGGCATCTACCTCAACTCCGCCTCGGATTCTCTTTACCCAATTCCCAGAGAGGTATTCCCGGTAGTCAAAACGCTTCTTCTGGGGAACAACTGATACAAAAAAGGGGACAGATTTATTTACCAAAAAGCACCCCAAAGGCTAGGCTCACATTAAATTAGAACGTTACATTCGATTCATACTGGTGCAGTAAAGCGATACCATAGGGTTGATTTGAACATTGGCGTACTTTTCAAAAAGGGTACAATTCAGACATGAACACCATCTCTGTTGCAGCCATTCTTGAGCTTCCCGTGCAGGAACGCATTCGTCTTGTTGAGCTAATCTGGGACAGCGTTGCGGCGGTTCCTGAAGCGGTAGAAGTTTCGCCTGAACTAAAGGCCGAGCTCGAAGCTCGCTTGGCGGAATTTGAAGCAAACCCGGAAGCGGGTTATTCGTGGGATGAGGTTAAATCTCGCCTTAAAGATAGTTCATGGCGTTCCGCGTAATATTTTCTTCGCGCGCCTTGCGTGAAACTGGTGAAGCTCAAACGTGGTATGAATTGCAGAATTCCGGGCTTGGTGAAGAATTCATCGCTGCAATGGAGTTGCAGTTAAAGCGGTTAGAGCAAGCACCGTTGCTTTACACCGAGATTATTCCACGTGTTCGCCGCGCTCTTCTTCCTCGCTTTCCCTACGGTTTGTTTTATGCAGTGCACGGTGATCTCGTCCATGTTTTGGCAGTGTTGCATGACGCTCGAAATCCCAGACGCTGGCCAAAGTCTCGCTAACCCTGCGCGAATATTGAACTGCGCCCACCAAAACAAAAAACCCGCTTGCGCGGGTTTTTCTTTGCACAACAAAACGTTGCCGAATTACTTCAGCTTGGTTTCTTTGTACATGACGTGCTTGCGCGCAACTGGATCAAATTTCTTGATCTCCAGCTTTTCTGGCGTCGTGCGCTTGTTTTTGTCGGTGGTGTAGAAATGGCCGGTGCCGGCGCTGGATTCCAGTTTGATCTTTTCACGCATTTTTCATTACCCCTTAGATTTTTGCGCCATTCGCGCGCATCTCGAACAGCACGGCATCAATGCCGTTCTTGTCGATGGTGCGCAGCGCAGCATTGGTCAGGCGCATAGACACCCAACGATTTTCAGATTCGACCCACAGGCGACGGCGCTGTAGATTCGGCAAAAAACGACGCTTTGTTTTGTTGTTCGCGTGGGAAACATTGTTACCCACCATCGGGCGTTTTCCCGTTACTTGACAGACTCGTGCCATGACTAAACTCCAACCAGTTTTTCAAAGAGGCGCGATTCTACCCTAAACCATTTTCCCGTTCAACCATTTATCGCATAACTCATCAAATGGCGCTTTACCCCTACAAAAAATGTTACGGTTCGTCCGCGCTTCTTAGAAGGATGGCAATGAAACTACGTCAGGCACTACTGTGTTCGGGTATTTTGCTAATCTCAGCCTGTAGTAGCGGAACCAAGCCCGCCGATAGCCCATTTCTCCAGCCGTCCGGCAAGCATATCCAATTAAAGGATGCGATGCTCGCACACGGCGACATACCGCAGTCAAACAAACGCGTCACGCCTCTCCCCCCGCCCAAACCCGGCGCGAGAGTTGAAACCTACAGCGTCGTCGTGACCAACCTCCCCGCCCAAGAAATATTGTTCGCCTTGGCGCGCGATGCCAAGATCAATCTCGACATCAACGCCGGCATTCAGGGCAATGTCACGCTTAACGCGATCAACCAGACTTTGCCACAAATACTCAATCGCATTTCAAAACAAGTCGATATGCGCTACGAGCTGGACAATGGCACCCTTGTCGTCATGCCCGATTCGCCGTATCTTAAAACCTATAAGATCGACTACGTGAACATGACGCGGGACTCGGACGGCGGCATCTCGAACGCGACTCAGGTCGGTGCAGGCACAACGGGCAGCAACGGCAGCACGGGCATCGCCGGAAACAATTCGAACTTGTCAATCAAGAGTTCGTCTAAAAATCACTTTTGGGAAAGACTGGAATCGAACATCAAAGATATTTTGCGCGAGACCGACAAGATATTGCCGGAAGGATCCAGCGAAACATTTGTCCAACAGAGCACCATGAACAGCACCACCGGCACGGGCGTTCAGGCCGCAGTAGGCAGCAAAAAAGCCGCTCCGTTAAAAGGAGGGCTAGAAAACAGCCCGAATGCGGCAGCCATTTCAGGTGAAGGCACCACGCTCACCCGCCTCAACACATTCCGCGAAGCCGCATCTGTCATCGCCAATCCGGAAAGCGGCATCGTCACCGTGCGCGCCACCGCAAGACAGCACGAAAAAATTCAGGAATTCGTTGCCTACATCATGACTAACTCGCGCCGTCAGGTGCTGATTGAAGCCACCATCGTAGAGGTGCGTCTGAGCGAGCAATACCAGCAAGGGGTCAATTGGTCGAACGTGAGCGCGGCGGGAAGCAGCGGCTTCCAACTCAGCCAGACGGGAAACGGCACTCTGTCGGCAACCAATACCGGAAGCCTGTTCGCCCTCAATTATTCGGGCACCACAGCCAATCTGGGGGCAATTGCAGCCTCGGTCAAAATGATGGAGACGTTTGGGAAGGTTAAAGTTTTATCCAGCCCCAAACTGAGCGTGATGAATAACCAGACTGCGATGCTGCGCGTGGTGGATAACTACGTCTACTTCACCATCAATGCCACCACCGTTTCCTCCACGGGCGGCGCGCCCGCTGTCACGACCTACAGCACCACCTCCAATAGCGTGCCCGTGGGGTTCACCATGAGCGTGACGCCGCAGATCAACGACAACGATAGTGTGTTGCTGAATATGCGCCCTTCCATCACGCGCCTTTTCGGCTTCGTCAACGATCCCAATCCGGATCTGGCGAAAGCCGGAGTGGTCAGCCAAATCCCACAGACGCAAACTCGCGAGATGGAATCCGTGCTGAAAATCGAAAACAACCAGATCGTCGTTATGGGCGGCTTGATGCAGGATGAGATCAATGACCAGACCGATGCGGTTCCATGGCTGGGGCGCATCCCTTATCTGGGGAATCTGTTCAAATATCGCAATGACAAAAGCGTTAAGTCGGAACTGGTGATCTTTTTACGCCCGGTTGTTATCAAAGAAGCCAGCCTTGACGGAGACTATGGCCGATTCCGCGACGACCTGCCGACTGCCGACTTTTTCAACGACAACAAGCACGAGCCACAGGGCAAGCAAAAACCGTGAACCTGTTACTCGACGCGCTCAAAAAGTCCGGCAAGATTGCGTCGCCATCAAGCGACCTGTCAGAGATACGATTAAAAGATGCTTCCGTTAAAAAACGCCCCCATCCGGCCATCATCCCCATCGCACTCATCGCCGGCGCGCTATTCGCGGCAGGCGGCGGCCACTTCATCTATCTTGAAGCCACCCCGCCCAATCAACGCCTTTTTAAAGATGCCACCTCTCTGGCTGTACTGCCCATTGCCTCTAGCGTCTCCGTCAGCGCTCCGCAAAAACCTGCGCCGCGCGCCTCGGCACAGCTTCAATTGGAGCCACTACCCGAGATCGCGCCACCCGTAGCAACCGCCCAAAAATCTGTCGCCCCAAAAATCGCGCCGCGCCGCGCGAAGGCCCGTGAAGCAAGCGAAAACACACCGAGCATCCAGCATCAACAAGCAGCCGACTCGATTGATTCTATTTTACTGAGCGCATACGAGTCCTACCAAAAAGACGATTACGCAAGCGCATGGCAGCGTTACCACGAAGCGCTCGCCATAGCACCCGACAACCGCGACGCATTGCTTGGCTTGGGCGTCATCGCCCAGCAACAGGGAAAGAACGATACCGCCGTACATTATTACCGGCAAGTGTTAGCGCTCGACCCGCGCGACCCTATCGCTTATGCCGGCCTATCCGCATTGGGGAGCGGCGACCCCGCCAGCAAAGAAAGCCGCCTCAAACAACTCATCTCGCAACAACCGGATTCCGCCGCCTTGTATTTTGCACTGGGGCATCAGTACGTCGAGCAGTCGCGCTGGCCCGATGCGCAACAGGCGTATTTCAACGCGCTGACCATGGAACCTAACAACGCGTTATTTGCCTTTAACCTCGCGATAAGCCTTGATCATTTGGGGCAACGCAAAACCGCCGCACAATATTACCTGCAAGCCCTGCAATTCGACACAACGACCCATTCCCGCTTTAACCGCACCCAAGCCCAGCAACGCCTGAACGAACTCACTGCTCTGGACAATTGACATGACCGAGCCCGGGCAACCATCCCCTCAACCTATCGGGCAATTGCTGATCTCAAAAGGTGCAATCAGCGAAGATCAGCTGCATATCGCGCTGCAAGAACAACATAAGTCACCGCAGCCTTTGGGGCGGCTGCTGGTGCGTCTGGGCTTTCTTTCAGAAGCGACTATTCGCGATGTCCTGTCGGAAAATCTGGGGCAGCAAAGCGTCGACCTTGCCGGTATCATCCTTGATCCCGCCGCCGTTGCTCTCATCCCCCAGGACATCGCGCGGCGCTACCAGTTGTTGCCGCTGTCGGTCGATGCACCGCATAAAAACCTGACGCTGGCCATTGCCGACCCGGACAACATCATCGCTCTCGATCAAGTGCGCGCACTGCTCAAGAACGAATACCATCTCGTCACCCAGCTCGCCAGCGAGTCTGACATTTTGCGCGCAATCGACCAGCACTACGGTTTCGAACTTTCCATCGACGGCATCCTGCACGAGATCGAACCGGGCGAAATGGACTACCAAAACCTGCAACAGAGTGGCAACGAATTCAGCCAACCCGTCGTGCGCCTGATCGACGCGCTGCTCAGCGAAGCCGTGCAACAGACCGCCTCCGACATCCACTTCGAACCCGAAAGCAGTTTTCTGCGCATCCGCTATCGCGTGGATGGCGTATTGCGCCAGGTGCGCAGCCTGCACAAAAGCTTCTGGCCCGCGATGGTCGTGCGCATGAAAGTCATGAGCGGCATGAACATCGCGGAGACGCGCGCGCCGCAGGACGGGCGCATCTCGCTACGCCTTTCCGGGCGCCCCATCGATTTTCGCGTGGCCTCCCATCCCACCACCCACGGCGAGAATTTCGTGCTACGCATTCTGGACCGTCAAAAAGGCATCGTGCCGATCGACCAGCTCGGGCTCGACGATAGCGCGTTCGCCACGCTGCGCGGCATCATCGCCAAACCGGAAGGCATCGTGCTCGTGACAGGCCCGACCGGTAGCGGAAAAACGACGACGCTGTATTCGGTGCTGAGCCATGTCAACACCGAATCGGTGAACATCATGACGCTGGAAGACCCGGTGGAATACCCCATTCCGCTGATCCGCCAGAACTCGGTGAACGAGGCCGCCAAGTTGGACTTTGCCAGCGGCATCCGCTCCCTGATGCGCCAGGACCCGGACATCATTCTGGTCGGCGAAATTCGCGACCATCCCACCGCCGAAATGGCGTTTCGCGCGGCCATGACCGGCCACCAGGTCTATTCAACACTGCACACCAACTCGGCCATCGGCGCGATTCCGCGCTTATTCGACATCGGCATTCAACCCGACATCATGGCCGGCAACATCATCGGCGTCGTAGCACAGCGCCTAATTCGCATTTTGTGCCCGTACTGCAAAGAGAGCTATCAGCCCGACAGCGCCGAACGCAAAATACTCGGCCTTGCTCATGACGACAGCACGTCCCTTTGTCGTGCGGCTGGGTGTACTCATTGCAACCATCAAGGCTACAAAGGGCGGCGCGCCATCATGGAAATATTCAAAATCGACGGCGACATCGACGACCTCATCTCGCGCCGCGCCAGCATCCGCGACCTGAAAAATGCCGCGCTGGAAAAAGGCTTCCGCCCTCTCGCACAAGACGGCATACGCCGCATCATCGAAGGACTCACCTCCATCGCCGAAGTCTCGCGCGTGGTCGACCTGAGCGACCGCACCTGAGGAGATGGCACCGTGACCATGTATTCCTACAAAGCAGTCGACGCGGTAGGCAAGCGCACGAAAGGCCTACAGGATGCGGCGAATCTGATCGACCTTGAATTGCATCTCAAGCGTAGCGGGCTCGACTTGATCAGCGCAAAGGAAGAAAAACGCACGCCATCTTTCGTCCGATCAAAAATCCAGCGCACCGACCTCATCACTTTCTTTTTCAATCTCGACCAACTCACCCGCGCGGGCGTTCCGCTGCTGGAATGTCTGGCCGACCTGCGCGACAGCATGGAAGACGCCATCTTTCGGGAAATCATCGTCAATCTGATGGAGTCCATCGAAAACGGAAAAAATCTTTCCCAGTCCATGGCGCAGCATCCCAACGCTTTCGATAAAGTCACCGTCAGCCTGACCCACGCGGGCGAAGAAAGCGGAAAACTACCCGAGGCCTTCAGACACCTCACCGAGGCCTTGAAATGGCAGGATGAGCTGGCTGCACAGACGAAAAATATGCTGCTCTATCCGGCCTTCGTTGGCACCGTGGTGATCGCCGTCACGTTCTTTCTGATGATTTACCTCGTGCCGCAACTGGTCGGCTTTATCCAGGGCATGGGACAGGAAATTCCGTTCCAAACGCGACTGCTGCTGGCCACGTCTTCCTTCTTCGTCAATTACTGGTATCTGCTGATTGCGCTTCCCTTTATTTTGTTCGGGTCATACCAAGGCGCGCTCGTCCTCGATCCGGGCCTGCAATACCACGTCGATAATTTCAAGCTGAATATCTGGCCGACCGGCCCGGTCTTGCGCAAGATTATCCTAGCGCGTTTCGCCAACACCTTCGCCATGATGTACGGTTCCGGCATCAGCATTCTGGATTGCATCGCCAACTCGCGCAATCTCGTCAACAACCAGGTCATCTCAAAAAGCCTGCAAATGGCCATGAGCGAAATCGAATCCGGCAAAAACCTCACCCAGAGCTTTCAGCACACCGGCATTTTTCCGCCGCTGGTGGTGCGCATGCTCAAAGTAGGCGAAGCGACCGGACAACTCGATCAAGCCTTGCTCAACATCAGCTATTTCTATGATCGCGACGTAAAAGACTCGATCAAAAAAATACAAGTGATGATCGAGCCGGCCATGACTATCGTTCTCGGCATGCTGCTGGGGTGGGTGATACTGTCGGTGATGTCGCCGATTTACGACATCATCAGCCGGGTGAAAATGTGAGCCGCCTATGAGACTCGCGCGCAAAACCTTGCTCTTTCTTACTGCCCATCATTTTCAGGCATACTCTTGGCATAAAGGAAGGCTATCCGAAGCATGCACCTTTGCTCTCGACGCCGACGGGCGCAAACAGTTCTTGGAATTTCTGCAACAGCATCGTGAACCGGCCTATCTGCTGGTAGATGTTATCGAAGAGGATTTCCGCCGCGACTTCGTCCCGCATTTGTCAGGCAAAAACCGGCGCGAACTCATCCAGCGCAAATTCGACCAGCACTACCGCAATACCCTGTTCCGTCAAGCCACCGTACTGCACCGTAGAACCGACGGCAGGCGCGATGATGAAATGCTGTTCTCCGCGCTCACCAATCCGCAGCACATCTCACCCTGGCTGGACATACTCGAAACCCTAGGTATTCCGCTCACCGGCATCTATTCCCTGCCCGGCATCAGCACACAGTTAATCAAAGACATCGACTCCGAGCATATCCTGCTGCTGTCATGGGAAAAACATGCCGGGTTGCGGCAAACATATTTCAACCAAAAGCATCTGCATTTCTCCCGGCTAACCCCGATCAGCGAAAACAGTTCGTTTGGCGAATCCATCACAGCCGAAACGCCGCGTACGCAACATTATTTGAATAGCCTCAGCCTACCGCCCCACGGAGAAACACTGGATGTGTTCGTCATTTGCCATGCGAACGACAGACCGTCACTCAAAGCCGCCCTGCACAGCACGCCAGGGTTGCGCTACCACTATCTGGACATCGCTGCCCTCGGCATATACAACCTGTCCAGAACGCCTTACCCGGACTCCGACGCCACAACGCTATTCCTGCGCCTGCTAGCTCAGAAGCCATCTTCCAGCCATTATGCAAATTCGACACACACGCATTACCACTTGCTGTGGCAATTGCGTTCGATACTGTTCGGACTCGCCGCGATCATCACGCTGGCAAGCGCGGTATGGAGCGGCATTGCCTTTATGCGAGGGCGCAACTATGCATCCGAAGCCGCTCCTTTGATGTTGCAGGCGACACAACTTGCAAGCCAGTCCGAAGAGATCAAAAGCAGATTCCCTGTCACCTTGACTCCCGCTAACGACATGAAAACAGCGGTGATACTCATGCGCAAGTTCGAAAAATATTTCCCGCCGCCCGAGGAGATATTGCGTGACCTGAGCAGCGTTCTGGATATGTTCGACCGCATTCGCCCCGGCAGAATCGCCTGGCAGACCAGCGGAACCGATGCTGCGCCATCGGCCTATCCAGCACAGGTCATCACCCTCGATGGCGAATTGCTCGATTTCGGCGGCGACTATCGCAGCGCCCTTGAGTATCTGGAGCGCTTTCAACAGGCGCTGGCCCGACATGGCTACACGGTCACCGCACAAAAATCACCGCTGGACATCAGCCCTAAAGGAAGTATCAGCAATGACCCGCAATCGAGTTCGGGAAAATGGGCGCAATTCACCCTGCAACTTGTCTGGAGGAAAATAGAATGAGCCTCGACAAATCCGACTTAACGCATATCAAATGGAGCCTGCTCGCCTTCACGCTCAGCGTGGCCGTCGGCGGCAGCGCAATATGGCTGAGCGCCACATACGAATCCGCCGCGCTCAAGACCCGTGAAGCGGCACAAAAACAAGTCCGCGCAGAAGGCAACATGCTCGACGCCACACAGAGCGATTTGAAAAACATGTCCACTTACGCGCTGGAATATGCAGCGCTGGCAGACCGCAGGATCGTCGGCGGCGAGCAGCGCTTGGACTGGGTGGAGGAACTGGAAAAATTGCGCCGTCAACATCACGTCATCGGCTTCAAATATACCATCTCGGCGCAACAGCCCTTCATCCCTGCTCCCGAACTGAACACAGGCGACTTAAAGATCAGTCTGAGCGGACTGAACCTGCAAATAGACCTGCTGCACGAAATGCAATTGATCGAATTTTTCGAAGCATTACGCTCGGACTTGAAAGGCTGGTTCATCGTCGACCACTGCACATTGGAGCGCGCTGCAACCTCCAACACAGCAGAGACTCCCGCAATCCCGAATACCGGCGCGCAACTCAAGGCCGACTGCGCGGGCGGCTGGATTACCCTGAATAACAGGAACGCGCAATGAGGGCTCTGCCACGCCTCGCTCTGCTCGCGGCCTTTGGCCTGACGCTATCCGTTCGGGCCGATGAGCTTGGCCGCTTGTTCTTTACCCCGTCCGAACGCAGCCAACTTGAGCAGTCACACAAAGTTAGGCAAGCGGAAAATGACGGCGGCGAACAGTCTGTCATCACCGTGAACGGTGTCATTCAACGTAGCGACGGCATCCGCATCGTATGGGTCAACGGCAAGGCACAGAAAAGCCCCTCCGGCAGTGCCCCGGACAAAACATCGATTGTTGTGCCGGGAAAGAACAAACCTGTGGAGATCAAAGTTGGCCAGCACTTTATACTGGACAATCTTGTGCCGGTAGAATCCGAATCGCCAATCACTTCAGCTACAAAGCTACCATGATCCCGTCCATCGGCGCGTTACGCATGCAAAACGGCGCGGCGTTGATGGTGATGCTGGTCATCATGATATTGGGCGCAGCGGCATTTTTGCTTGCCTCGCTGAACAGTTCTGCACTACAAAATTCCCGTGACCGAATAACGGCGGATGCATTGGCGCAAGCCAAAGAGGCATTGATAGGTTATGCGGCAAAGGTGCAAATCAGCGCATCTTCCGCCTCAAACCAGCCGCGTCCCGGCGACTTGCCCTGCCCCGACACCAATAACGACGGCCTTCAGGAAAGCAGTTGCGGCAATGCAGCGGGCAGCACCGGACAAGCGGCGCGTCTTGGGCGCCTGCCATGGAAAACATTGGGGTTGCCAGATTTGCGCGATGCGAGCGGCGAACGGCTGTGGTACGCCGTTTCCAATAATTTCAAGTACAACACACGCAATACCACATTGCTGAACAGCGACACCCCCGGCACCATCACGGTTCGGGATTCCGCCGGCAACATTACCCATAACGGCTGCGCAGCTTTCGGATTGCCCGCCTGCCCCACGCCCGGCGCTGCGGATGCGGCCTTCGGCACCGGTGCGGTTGCCGTCATCATTGCTCCGGGCGGCGCGCTGACACGTCAAGGCAGTGGCTCATCCCAAGATCGCAGCAGCGGAATCAACATTGCCAGCAATTATCTGGATATCGCCACACTCAATGGTATAGCGCACGACAATCAAAGTTTTGCCGACGCTTCTGCTCTGGACGGATTCATTCAAGGCGGCATCAAAATCTACGACGCGGCCAGCAATTCATACAGCTTGATTCTCAATGACCGGCTCCTGGTGATTACGCAAAACATCCTCATGCCGCTCCTGCAAAAACGGGTGGCGGCGGAAGTGAAGTTATGCCTGACAGAGTATGCGAACAACAATCACGGCCGCTATCCTTGGGCGGTGCCACTCACCGACCTGACTTATCAGGACACCAGCAATCAATTATTCGGACGCATTCCCGACAATCTGAACAAGAGCTACAGCGATAGCGGCAACATCATGAACTTTCAATGGGAACCCAACTGCAACACGCACAACAACATCACGCCCAGCACCTGGTGGAAAAACTGGCGGGAAATGGTGTTCTATGGGCTGGCCAATGCCTACAAACCCCTGATGGGAGCTCCCATACCGGTCGTCAACGCCTGCGCAACTAGCGGCGCGTGTTTGAGCGTCGCCCCACCCTCTGCATCGACAGACAAACAATTCGTCGTGATCATCGCGGGAAAAATGCTGGGCACTCAAAGCAACAGGCCTACCAATAAAAATACGCTGAGCAATTATCTTGAAGCGCCCAACAGCAATGCCACATCACCCTTTGCCCAAAGCGAGGTATCGGCAACATTCAACGACAGCGTAATTTTCCAATGAGCATGCACGGACATCCGCAAGCTGGATTCTCATTGCTGGAAATGTCCATCGTGTTGGCTATTGTCGGGCTGCTGCTTGCCGGATTGCTGCCCACCCTATCCGGGCAGATCGAACAGCAACGCGTAAACGAGACGCGCAAGCAAATGAATGACATCAAAGACGCCTTGATGGGATATGCCATCGTCAACGGACGCCTACCCTATCCTGCATCTGCATCCGCCGTAACGGGCACGGCCAACGCGGGCGTGTCTGACAGCACTCTTGCAACTGGGGTCATACCTTGGGTAACGCTGGGCACCAGCGAAACGGATGCATGGGGGCGGCGTTTCACCTACTCGGCCACTAGCTCATTTATCGCATCAAATTTCACGCTGATATCTACTGGAAGCCTGACCATTAAAACTGCGACAACAGGCAGCAATGTTGCGACCGGCATTCCGGCGATCTTTGTCTCTCATGGCACTAATGGATGGGGAGCCTACACTCCGCAGGGTACGCAAATCTTAGCCAGCAGCGACTCTGGCGAAGCGGAGAATTCCAATGCAAACAACAACTTTGTCAGTCACGACCCAACCCCCTCATTCGACGATCTCATCGTATGGATATCACCTAGCATTCTGTTCAATCGCATGGTGGCGGCGGGAAAATTACCCTAGGCTCTACGCCAAGTCGTTTCTTGCGCCGCGTCCTCCAGCACGATTCCAGCGTCCAATAATTCTTTGCGTATACGATCAGCATCGGCAAAGTTCTTGGATTTTTTGGCAGCGATGCGCGCTTCGATCCGGGCATTGATCGCGGCATCGTCCAAGCCGCCCTCGCTCTGCCCTCCTTGCAAAAATTCTTGTGAATCGCGTTGCAACAAGCCCAATATGCCAGCGACGGCTTTGAGTTGTGCGGCGGCTTCGACTGATTGATTGCGGTTCACTTCGTTGGCAAGATCGAACAGTACGGCAACGGCTTCCGGCGTATTGAAGTCATCGTCCATCGCGGCTTTGAAGCGTTGCGCATACGCATTATTCCAATCGACCGTCTGCACATTGACGGGTGCAGATTTCAGCGCGGTATATAACCGCGTCAAGGCACCTTTCGCATCATCCAAATGCTGGTCGGAATAATTCAGCGGGCTGCGATAGTGGGCACGCAGAATGAAGAAGCGCACCACTTCTGCATCGTATTTTTTCAGCACTTCGCGTATGGTGAAAAAGTTGCCCAGACTCTTGGACATCTTCTCGTTGTCCACGCGCACGAAGCCGTTATGCATCCAGTAGTTCACATACTGACACTGGTGCGCGCCTTCGCTCTGCGCGATCTCGTTCTCGTGGTGGGGAAACTGCAAGTCCGCACCGCCGCCGTGGATGTCGAAATGCTTGCCGAGTATTTCCGAGCCCATCGCCGAACATTCGATGTGCCAGCCGGGACGGCCTTTACCCCACTTTGAATCCCACTTCACTTCATCCGCTTCGCTGTCCTTGGCGTGCTTCCACAACACGAAATCGAGCGGATCATGCTTGTCGGAGACGACTTCCACGCGCTCGCCCGCGCGCAAATCTTCCAGCGACTTGCCGGAGAGTTTTCCATAGCCGTCGAACTTGCGCACCGCGTAGTTCACATCGCCATCCGCCGCCTGATAAGCTAAACTGTTCTGTTCCAATTGCGCGATCATCTCCAGCATTTGCGGCACATACTGCGTGGCGCGCGGCTCGTGGTCGGGACGTTGCACGCCCAGCGCATCAGCATCCTCATGCATCGCGTCGATGAAACGCTGCGTCAAGGTGTAGATGGACTCCTTATTTTCTGCCGCGCGCTTGATGATCTTGTCGTCGATGTCGGTGATGTTGCGCACGTAGGTCACGTCGTAACCGGAAGCCTTGAACCAGCGCTGCACCATGTCGAACACCACCATCACGCGTGCATGCCCGAGGTGGCAGTAGTCGTACACCGTCATGCCGCACACATACATGCGCACCTTGTTGGCATCGATAGGTTTGAAATCCTGCTTGTCGCGGGCAAGAGTGTTGTAGATTTTTAACATTTGAAAACCTTTTACCACAGAGACACAGAGGCACAGAGAAAGTCAAAAACACAAACTGCAAACAAATACTAACTCGATGTAAAAGCGATTTACTCCGCTTTGCTTTTCCCTGTGCCTCTGTGTCTCTGTGGTGGATGTTTTTAGTTTTACTCTTTCGCCCAAGAATCCTTGAGCGTCACAGTGCGGTTGAACACCAGCTTGCCACCGGGCTGATGATCGCGGCGGTCGGCGCAAAAATAGCCCAGCCGCTCGAACTGGTAGCGCGTCTCCGGTGCGGCATCTTTCACCGCAGCCTCCACCCAGCCATGCACCACGGTGAGCGAAGTCGGATTGAGGTAGGTGCAGAAATCTACGTCTTTGTCCGCGTCGGGTTCCGGCACGGTGAACAGGCGGTCATACAAACGAATCTCGGCGGACAGCGCGTGTTCGCGCGACAGGAAGTGAATCACGCCTTTAACTTTGCGCCCTTCGGGATTTTTGCCCAAGGTGTCATGGTCGATGCTGCATTTAAGCTCGATCACTTTGCCGGAAACATCTTTCACGGCTTCGTCGCAGCGCATCACATAGCTGTGGCGCAGGCGAATTTCGCCGCCGAGGGTGAGGCGCTTCCAGCCAGCGGGTGGCACTTCGGCGAAGTCGTCGGCTTCAATGAGCAGTGAACTGCTGAACGGCACGACACGCTTGCCCAACTCGGGCATGCTCGGATGAAAATCCGCTTCGCGTGTTAGCGCACCGTCGGCATTAGTGATGGTCACTTTGAGCGGGTTGATGATCGCCATCACGCGCGGCGCACGCAGCTCCAAATCTTCGCGGATCGCGCCTTCCATGATCGCCATGTCCACGCTGTTCTCGCTCTTGGAGACGCCGATGCGCTTGGCGAATTCGCGGATGCCTTCCGGCGTGTAGCCGCGCCTGCGCATGCCGCTGATGGTGGGCATGCGCGGATCGTCCCAGCCGCTCACATGTTTTTCGTTCACCAGTTGCAGCAGCTTGCGCTTGCTGGTGATGGTGTAGTGCAGCTCCAGGCGCGAGAATTCGTATTGGCGCGGGTGGCAGGGGATGGTGATGTTGTCCAGCACCCAGTCGTACAGCGGGCGATGATCCTCGAACTCCAGTGTGCAGATGGAATGGGTGATGCCTTCCAGTGCGTCGGAGATGCAGTGGGTGTAGTCGTACATCGGATAGATGCACCACTTGTCGCCGGTGCGGATGTGGTGCGCGCGGCGGATGCGGTAAATGGCCGGGTCGCGCATATTCATGTTGGGCGAGGACATGTCGATCTTGGCGCGCAATACCATACTGCCGTCGGCAAATTCGCCGTTCTTCATGCGCGCGAACAGGTCAAGATTTTCGGACACCGGACGGTCGCGGCTCGGGCTATTCTTGCCGGGTTTGGTCAGCGTGCCGCGATATTCGCGCATCTGTTCCGGCGTGAGGTCGTCCACATAAGCCAAGCCTTGGTTGATGAGTTCCACCGCATAGTCGTACAGCGCATCGAAATAATCCGACGCCCAGCGCACCGAGCCGCTCCATTCAAAGCCCAGCCAGCGCACGTCGTCCTGAATGGACTGAGCGTATTCTTCGCTCTCCTTTTCTGGGTTGGTGTCGTCGAAGCGCAAATTGCATTTTCCGTTGTAGTCCTTCGCCAAACCAAAATTCAGACAGATGGATTTGGCGTGGCCGACATGCAAATAACCATTCGGCTCGGGCGGGAAACGGGTAACGATGCTCGTGTGCTTGCCGCTGGCGAGGTCGGAATCAATGATGGTACGGATGAAATTGGACACGGGTGCGGACGGAATCGGTGTATTGCTGCTCATGGATCGTGACATGCCTATGCTAAAGGATGGCGGATTTTACCCGAAAACGCATTGCGACTAGCGTACAACCGCGCGCAGCATATTGATAACTTGTGAAAGAAAGGCGCTTATTTGGTAGAATTCACCCCCTTCCAATGGGGTATCCCATTTGAACCTAATTTCCGGAAAATAATTTCGATGATCAAGATGAAACAATTCAGCCAAAATGCAGCGCTCTGTGTGCTGCTGTGCTTCAGCCTGGCTTCCGCCGCTGACGAGATTCAGGATGCAAGCAAGTTATTCAAACAGGGGCAACAAGCACAAGCGCTGGAAAAAATAGAATCCGTGCTTGCCGCCAAACCCAAAGATGCGCAAGCCCGTTTTTTAAAGGGGCTCATCCTCACCGAACAATCTAAAATTGCCGATGCGATCAAAGTATTCACCGCGCTGACCGACGACTATCCCGAACTGCCCGAACCTTACAACAACCTCGCTGTACTGTACGCAGGGCAAGGCCAGTACGAAAAAGCCAAGGTCGCCTTGGAAATGGCAATACGCACTCACCCGAGTTACGCCACCGCTCATGAGAATCTGGGCGACATCTACGCCAAAATGGCCAGCCAAGCCTATGATCGCGCGCTGCAACTGGACAAGAGCAACACCAGCACGCAAACCAAGCTGGAAATGATCAAAGACCTGTTCGGCGGCAGTAACCGTAAAACCACAATCGCTTCACGCAATGTCGTCACGGGTGTGGTCAGCGCGCCGAAGCCCAGCGCCGTGGTTGCCAACGCCCCTTCCTCCCCCGTCGTTCCGGCCGCAGCTCCGGCGCCAATCGCTACGCCAGCCGCACCCGTCAAGCCTGCGGCTACCGTCACGACCGCTCCTGCCAAGCCGCTTGTTGCGTCCGACACGAACGAGGACGCACTCAAAACCGTGCACGAATGGGCAGCAGCTTGGTCGGCGAAAAACGCAAAGAAATATCTCACTTTCTATGCTAGGGAATTCAAAACACCCGACGGCGAGAGCCGCAGCGCATGGGAAGAGCAGCGTAAAGCGCGCATCTCTGCGCCCAAGTCCATCCACGTGGAAATCAAGGACGCCAAGGTCAAGCTGATCGACGCGAATCATGCCAACGTGAGTTTCAAGCAGCTCTACCGTGCCAGCCATCTGCACACCTCCGCCAGCAAAACGCTGGAGCTGGTGAAGAGCGACGGCAAATGGCTCATTGCAGAAGAGCGCGCGGGTAAGTAATCCATGCCATACGCAACCATCACCTTACTGCTGATCGGCGCGCTTGCAGCCCCTGTAAAGGCGGGCGAGCCCGCCCTTGTCACTACGGGCGAAAACGGCTCGCGCAACATGGAAGCTTTGCTGGCAAAAAGCCTGCATTCCATCGGCAACAACAAGCTCGATGTTGCACTGAATGAAGTGGACTCGCTGCTCAAGGTCAATCCGAATTTCAAGCTGGCCCAGCTGGTCAGAGGCGATCTTCTGCTGGCGCGTTCGCAGCAACTCAACGATTTCGGCAACGCGCCCAACGCGCCGCGCGAACGCATGGACGACCTGCGCGACGAAGCGCGTGCAAGACTGCAGCGCGCACAACAACACCCCCCCCTCACCACAACGCCGAAGTATCTGTGGCAGCTCGATGCACAGCAGCATTTCGCCATCGTGGTGGACACCAGCAAATCCACGCTGTACCTGTATGAAAACGTTAACGGCGAACCGCGCTATGTGGCCGACTATTACATCAGCGTCGGTAAAAAAGGCACTGACAAAGTCTCCGAGGGCGACCAGCGCACGCCGCTGGGCGTGTACTTCATCAACGCAAAACTGCCCAAAGAGAAGCTCACCGATTTTTACGGCCCCGGCGCCTTTCCGTTAAGCTACCCCAACGAATGGGATAAGCGCCAAGGACGTGACGGGCACGGCATCTGGCTACACGGCACCCCTAGCGACACATATAGTCGTCCGCCACGCGCCAGCAACGGCTGCGTCGTGCTGAACAACGACGACTTCCTGCAAATCGGCAAGCATGTGCAAGTCGGACATACGCCGGTCATCATCACCAGCCAGATGGACTGGAGCAACGACGACGACCGCGCCGAGCGCGATGCGCTGCTTGGCGAGATTGAGAAATGGCGCAACGACTGGACCAGCCTTAACACCGACGCCTACCTCGCGCACTACGCGCAGGATTTCTCCACGGGCAATACCAAGCTTGCCGCTTTCGCCCAGCAAAAACGTCTGGTGAACTCGGGCAAGACATGGGTCAAAGTTCAGCTTTCCAGCGTCAGCGTGTTCACTTACCCGGGCCAGCCCAATCTGGTGGTGGTGAACTTCGAACAGGACTACAGCAGCAACAACCTTTCCAACCGCATGAACAAACGCCAGTATTGGATGAAGCGCGACAATAAATGGCAGATCGTCTACGAGGGTTCCGCCTAATGAATTTTTATAAAACTGTTTTTGCTTTACTGCTCGCCGGCCTGTGCGCCCTGCCGGCGCAGGCAGCTTCAACCACCGCACACAAAGGAAAATCGAACATGGTCAAGCTTCACACAAATCACGGCGTCATCACCATCAAACTGGACGCTGAAAAAGCGCCGAATACGGTCAAAAATTTTCTTGAATACGTAAACAGCGGCTTCTACAGCAACACCGTATTCCATCGCGTGATCGACGGCTTCATGATTCAGGGCGGCGGCTTCGAACCCGGCATGCACCAGAAGGCAGTCAATGCGCCCATCCAGAACGAAGCGAACAACGGCCTGGGCAATGAAGCCTACACCGTCGCCATGGCGCGCACCAACGACCCGCATTCAGCCACCGCGCAGTTCTTCATCAACGTGAAGAACAACAGCTTCCTCAATCACACCGGCGAGAACAGCCAAGGCTGGGGCTACTGCGTATTCGGCAAAGTGGTCGAGGGTACCGAAGTCGTGGATGCCATCAAAAAAGTGCAAACCGGCAACAAGAGCGGCTTTCAGGACGTTCCAACCGAAGATGTCATCATCACCTCGGCAGAAGTCGTCACAGAATAAGAAAACAGGATTCGGAATTCAGGATTAAATCAACAGAGTTGCATTGGCTTCCTGAATTCCGTATCCCACAATGCCCTATTCCTTATTCATCTCCGACCTTCACCTGTGTGAAAACAGACCGGACACCACGCGGCTGTTTCACGACTTCGTGCAGCACAGCGCTCCGCACGCCGAGGCGCTCTACATCTTGGGAGACCTGTTCGAATACTGGGCGGGCGACGACGATCTAAATACCGCATTTCACCTTGAAGTCACCCGTGCGCTGAAAATGCTGTCTCAGCAGGGCACGCACGTCTACATCATGCACGGCAACCGCGATTTTCTGATGAATGCCGAATTGGCCAAAGCCTGCAATGCCACCCTGCTGGCCGACCCGATCATGCTCGACCTGTATGGCACGCCCACCTTGCTCACGCACGGCGACACCTTGTGTACCGACGACACGGATTATCAGAACTTTCGCCGCCTGGTGCGCGACACGACATGGCAACAACAATTTCTCGCCCTGCCGCTCACACAACGCAAAGCGGAGATCGAACAGTTGCGTGAAAAAAGTACGCAGGAAAAACAACAAAAATCCATGAGCATCATGGATGTAAATTTGCAGGCCGTGCATGAGTTGCTGCAAGCGCACCACTACCCCAAAATAATCCACGGGCACACCCATCGCCCCGCACACCACCTACACCATATAGAAGGCCACACCTGCGACCGCTGGGTCTTAGGCGACTGGGACAAATGCGCTAACGCTTTGCGCTACGATACGCACGGCATCGCTTGGGAAGCGATCCCGGTAAAAATTGATCCAGCCCCATGAGATTGAGTTTACTTTACGAGCACCAATAAACTATGCTTTGTCGTACAAAGAGCCTTTTTTAATTACTTCTTTCCTGCACACAACTCCTCGCAGGGCATGCCGTTTTTATTCCTATCCAGAGACTTCGCCCCGCAGTGCGTAAGATAAAAATGCGCCTCGTCGCAAGAGTTCATTTGCGCACAATGTTTTTTATGCCCGCAGGTTCCATCGAAAACAACTCCCGTTGCAGTATGTGCGCTAGCCGGTTTATTTTGTGCTTGGGTAGGTTTTACTGAAGGATGCGTCTTGCGCCATTGCCACGGAGCCAGCGGACTGCCTTGCCCCCATAACCCGCGCCGCGCTTGCTGCGCCTCGCTCTGCAAGGCGATGTAGCTGCGGTTGCTGTGAAAATGCGAATATTCCCACGCCATGCCGCGCTTCACCTGTTCCTCGTTCACGCTGCGTCCGTCCACCGACACCAACCCCACCACGCGCCCGTACTGATCCACCGCCTGCGAGTTGATATGCACCAGTTTCTTCTGCACCATCTCAAACAGCGATTGCCGTGACTGTATGCCGAATACCTGGTCTTTTTCCGGGGCATCGATATTTGCCATGCGTATTTTTATTTTCGCCCCATCATGCAGCACCATGATCGTGTCGCCATCCATCACCGCGATGACCTTGGCGTCGAACTCATCGGCCAACGCAACATTCGCCCACATCCAAACCAAAAACAATACGGCAGCCCGCTTCATGCGAGAAGACTCTTGATAAGTGCAAGACAGAGCAGCGCATAGCCTGCGGCGAGAATATCGTCGAACATAACACCTAAGCCGCCGTGCCATGTTTTATCGAAATGACGTATCGGCTCCGGCTTCCAAATATCGAACAGACGGAACAGGGAGAACGCCAGCACCTGCCAGATAAAACCGGCCGGAGTAAAGAACAGCACCAGCATAAAAGCGACGATCTCATCCCAAACGATGCCGCCATAATCGGACACTCCGAGTTCACGCCCCGTCTTGTCGCACACCCAAACGCCGACGGCGAACGCCCATATCAGCACGAGTATGAACAACGCATCCGACAGGCGCGGCGCCAGATACCAATAGAGCGGAAAAGCGACGAGGGTGCCCGCCGTACCAGGCGAGCGCGGAAACAAACCCGCCCCGAAACCGAAGGAAAGAAAGTGCGCAGGATGGCTAAACAGAAATCTCCAAGTCGGCTGAAACTTCAACTCGTCATGCGAAGTGGTCATAACCCGGCTCCTTTATCTGCATCTTATTGCCATCGGCGGCATACACCGTACACCCGCCTCCCTGAACGATCTTGCCGATGCGCGTCAGCGGCAAAGCGAGCGTAGCGGAAATATCTTCGATCCCGGAACGATGCGTCACCGGTGCGGTAAAACATAATTCGTAATCGTCGCCCCCCGCCAGGACACAGCGTTGCACAATTTTCTCCTCTGCCGAATTCGAGAGACCGAGAGAGCGCAAAAAATGCGGCATCGGCAGCGCATCAAATTGAATCTCCGCCGCCACCCGCGAGCGCTCAAGAATATGCCCGAGATCAGCCAGCAAGCCATCCGAAATATCGATTGCGCTGCGGGCAATACCACGTAGCGCCAAGCCCAGCGCGATGCGTGGTTGCGGCTGATGCAGACGCTCAGTGCAAGAGGATAAAATTGCTTGCGGCAACACGATGCGCTCTTGCAGATGAGCCAAGGCCAAAGCTGCCTCGCCCAGCGCGCCCGACACCCATATATCGTCGCCCGCTTGCGCACCGTCGCGCCTCAGCGCCACACCAGCAGGCACCTCGCCCATGATGGTGACGCTCAGGTTAAGCGGGCCACGCGTGGTATCGCCCCCTACCAGCTCGACACCATATTGCTGCGCCAAAGTAAAAAATCCGCGACTGAATTTTTCCAGCCAGTCCTCGTTGGCAGACGGCAGCGACAAAGCCAGCGTCGCCCAGCGCGGGGTCGCCCCCATTGCGGCCAGATCGGAAAGGTTGACTGCCAGCGCCTTGTGTCCCAGCAGCAACGGGTCTGCGTCGGGAAAGAAATGCGTGCCGCACACCAACATGTCGGTGGACACCGCCAGCTGCATGCTGTCGCCCACGCTTAACAAAGCAGCATCGTCGCCCACACCCAACACCGTTCCGGGCGTAGCGCGGGTGAAATAGCGTTGAATGAGATCGAATTCGGACATGAGTCAAAATCCTCACCACAGAGACACAGAGACACAGGGAAAATCACTAAACCCAAAACAAGTCTGGGTTGCAGTTCTCTGTGTCTCTGTGTCTCTGTGGTGCAATTGCTTTACTTTGCGTTCACTTCAACCGCGCGTAGTTGCGCAGCCATCTTGTCCAGCACGCCGTTGACGAACTTGTGGCCGTCGCTGCCGCCGAAGGTCTTCGCCAGCTCCACGCCTTCGTTGATGACGACACGGTAGGGGACCTCGGGAAGGTTTGCTAGTTCATAAGCGCTCAGCAGCAGCACCGAGAATTCGATCGGGCTGAGTTCGATCAGCGCGCGATCCAGATGCGGCGCGATCTTGGCTTCCAGCGCTTCGTGCTGATTTACCGCGCCGCGCAACAACTGGCAAAAGAAATCCACGTCGTAACGTCCGACGCTCTTCTCGTCGCGCGTTGATTTTTCGATCTGCGCGACATCGCTGCCGGCGATGCGCCATTGATACAGTCCCTGCAATGCCAATTCGCGTGCGCGATGCCGCGCACTCTTGGCCGGGGCGTTAATTGATTGTTCGTTCATAGAACCGCTTTCAAAAGATTCGCCATTTCGATGGCGACCAGCGCCGCTTCCGCTCCCTTGACGCTGATGCGCACCTCGGCCTGTTCGTCGGTGTCGGTGGTGAGAATGGCATTGGCGATGGGCACGCCCGCATGCAGCTGCACCTCGCCCACGCCGCGCGCAGACTCGTTGGACACCACCTCAAAATGATAGGTGTCGCCGCGAATGACGGCACCCAAAGCGATCAGCGCATCGAACTTGTGCGTCTGCGCCATGTGCTGCAATACCAACGGAATCTCCAATGCTCCCGGCACCGTCACCAGCGTGATGTCGTCGTCGAGCACGCCTTGCTGCGTGAGCTGCGCGCGACAAGCTGCCAGCAGGCCTTCGCACACGACGGTATTGAAGCGACTCTGCACGATGCCGACGCGCATCCCCGTTCCATCCAGATTTTTTTCGATCTCTTTCATTTTGCATCCTTGCTTTGACAGTAACGCACCACCTCCAGGCCGAAGCCGGTCATGCTGGGCAGTTTACGCGGGGTAGCGATGAGACACATTTTGCCGACGTTAAGATCGCGCAATATCTGCGCGCCGATACCGTAACTACGCGGGTCCCATTGCGCGTGCTGCGCTTCCGGTTTGGCCGCTGCGCGCGCCAACAGATTCGCCGAAGTTTCCGCATGATGCATCAGCACCAGCACTCCGGCGAGAGCCTGACCGATCTTCTGTAGTGCGTCATGCACGCTGGTGGAATTGGGATAGCTCGCCTGCTCGATAAAATCCATCACCGACAAAGGTTCATGCACGCGCACCAGAGTCTCTGTCTGCGGCTGGATGTCGCCCTTCGCCAGAGCCAGATGCGTTTGCAGCGTAGTCTTGTCGGTATAGGTGTACAGGTCGAACTCGCCGTATGCCGTCTGTACTTTGCGTTGCGCGACGCGCTCGACCAGCTTCTCGTTATGGCTGCGGTACTCGATCAGATCGGCGATGGTGCCGATTTTCAAGCCGTGCTGTTGCGCAAACGGAATCAGATCCGGCAAACGCGCCATTTCGCCGTCATCCTTGAGAATCTCGCAAATGACCGAGGCGGGCGTCAATCCGGCCAACTGCGCCAGATCGCAGCCCGCCTCGGTATGCCCGGCACGCACCAGCACGCCGCCATTCTGCGCGCGCAGAGGAAAGATGTGGCCGGGTTGCACGATGTCGGACGGCTTTGCATTTTTATCCGCCGCCACTTGCACGGTGCGCGAACGATCTGCTGCCGAGATACCCGTCGTCACACCGCTCGCCGCCTCGATGGATACGGTGAAATTGGTTGCCAGAGACAGCCCGTTGTCGCGCACCATCAAAGGCAAATTGATCTGTTCGCAATGCGCTTGGGTCAGCGTCAGGCAGATCAAGCCGCGCCCGTGTTTGGCCATAAAATTGATTTTTTCCGGTGTCACGAACTCTGCCGCAAACACCAGATCGCCTTCATTCTCGCGGTCTTCTTCATCCACCAGAACCACCATGCGTCCGGCGCGTATCTCCGCGATGATCTCTTGTATTGGAGCAATATCAGTCATTCAAATTCCTCGTTCGAGCCGACAACATGCAAAGTCGCTATCCGGCAAATTTTCAAGGACGCAATCTTACCAGTCGTGGAGGGGTAAAGAACACCGAATTGAGGCTTGTTATGCAAAACCAAGTTTAAACTCGGGGGCATCTTTGCCGGATAGGACACCCTAAAACAGGCAATGGTCACGGGCAGCAATCGAGGCCCAAGCGAAAGTTTGAGTTTTCCGAATGCAGTTAGTCCTGATTGACCTCGTCGAACAATCTGCGCTGAACGGCGTAGCGCATTAAATCCGCCATGCTGGAGAAATGCATTTTTTTCCATAAGCCTCTTTTTGTGCGAGCTGACCGTCTTGTTGCTGATGATGAGTTGATCGGCGATCTCATTGACTCTTTTGCCGGCAACCAACAGGCGAAAAACCTCAAGCTTCCGATCAGAAAGATGGGCATGAGGAATGCTATGCTCATCCGACAAATCCTCAAACACCATTTGTTCGGCCACTATTGGATCAATATACTTACCACCGTGGGCCACTTTGCGAATCGCGTCAAGCAGGATTGCTGGATATTTATCTTTGGTAATATAGCCAAAAA
Organism: Gallionellaceae bacterium; assembly: GCA_009773615.1. GTDB lineage: Bacteria > Pseudomonadota > Gammaproteobacteria > Burkholderiales > Gallionellaceae > PALSA-1006. The sequence goes on along the minus strand of WSYA01000036.1, from coordinate 127 downwards.
CCCAGGCCTTGAGCGCCCTAACGACTAATGGGCACCTCTAAAAATCACCCGAAATAAATGATCTGGCAAGTCATCGAAATAGTGCAGAGAAACGTTACTGAAGGATGCGATCACGAACATGGAACAA
>WSYA01000035.1 GCA_009773615.1 Gallionellaceae bacterium | reverse complement strand
GACACAGAGGGCTTTCGAAAGATCGGAAACGGGTCTTGGTGGCAGAACATTTGGCACGAAAAAGAGGCAAAAAACCTCCACGAAATGTCACTTAGCTCTTTTTTGTTCATACTTCGGGGTCAAGAACGTAGGCCAAGGCGTCACGATTATTGCAGAGGGGACAATGAACAAAGAAGACGAATTGCAGGCCATCAGCAAACTGGTATTTGAGCTTACCGTCACCAGCAGTTCCACATCCGATCTGGATGTATTGCTGGAGCGGTTATTTGCTGTATTACGCGACTATCACGACCTGTCGCTGGAACCGCGAGGTGCCGTGGTACTGCTGAATCCGCGCGGCAGCTATTTTCAAGTCGCACAATTCGGCATGGCACCCGCATGGCAATCGGATCTACGCTGGGATTCCGGAGTGTTTTCTTCCGCCGCGATTGCACAAAAATGTCTGGTTGAAACGCTTGCGCTCGTTTCCGACAAAAATAATGGGCGCAAATTGCCGCAGCAATTATTTCTGTTGCCGCTGAGCATCGATGGTCAAGGCATTGGCTATGTCGTACTGTTTGTCCCTCTCGATTATCAGCCATCACCCACACACTTTGATTTCATGAGCGACTTGGCGCGGGCACTGTCCGGCTTGGTTCACCGAACGCTGGCCAACGAAACGCTGCGCATTCGCGAATTAGAGCTCGAAGAGGCACGCGCCGATGCCATTCGCAACTTGGGCGTGGCTTCGGAATACCGCGACAACGAGACCGGTTGGCACATCATGCGCATGACCAACTATGCCCAAGCGATTGCCAAGGCGCTCGGGCTACCGGCGGATCAGCGCGAATTGCTATATATCGCGGCCCCCATGCACGATGTGGGAAAGATCGGCATTGCGGATGCCGTGCTGCTCAAGCCGGGCAAATTGACCGCCGACGAATTCGAAGTGATGAAGACACACACGAAGATCGGCGTTTCTATCCTGACCGGAAACGACTCGCTGATTGCCGCCGCGCGGGATATCGCGGGCTCGCACCACGAGCGCTGGGATGGCACAGGATACCCACAGGGATTGGCTGGCGAACGAATTCCGATTCTGGCGCGCATCTGCTCCGTGGCTGATGTATTCGACGCGTTGACCTCATCGCGTCCTTACAAAAAAGCCTGGACGGTGGAAGAAGCCAATTCCTGGATCCTCTCGGAATCCGGAACCTATTTTGATCCCGCAATCGTGGCCGCCTTTACGGCTGCCATGCCTGAGATTCTGCGTGTACGCGAACTGTATCGCGACGACATCATTGATCCGAAGCAAGTGTTGACACTTCCCCCTCTTGCGCCGAGAGAAAATGCATGGGCGCCATGGAATGAAAACCTCAGTGTAGGTATCGATATCATCGATGAACACCATCGCTACCTGCTGGATCTTATTAACGACTTGTACGAAGTGGTTATCAACAAACGCGGCGCTCGCGAAGTGGCCCGTTTGATCAAAGCATTGGATGCCTATGCCAAAGTGCATTTCCGTAGCGAGGAGATGATGATGGAGCATTACAAATTTGAAGGTATTAAGCGTCAGGAGCATCAGCATCATGCTTTTGAAGCCAAGATTCGCGAGTTTTACGAAGAGTTGCATACCAATCCATTGGTCGCACAATTTGACGTGTTGTCTTATTTGCGCGACTGGCTGGTGCATCACATTCTGGTCGAAGATACCCAGCTGCGCTCACTGTCCACTGCTTGAGCCGTAGAAACCCCGCCTTACTTCTTCGCCATCTGTAGCGCGAGGCGCTGCATCATATCCAGACTCTCGCTGACCACATGATCGAGCATCGGGGCAAGATAGGGCAAAGTCAAAGCCAATGTGGCAAAACCGACAGTCAGCGTAATGGGGAAGCCGACCGCAAAAATATTTAATTGCGGCGCGCTACGGGTGAGGATACCGAGTGCGAGGTTGGTGATCATCAACGCACCGATAATAGGCATGGAAAATTGCAGGGCATGCATAAAGATAGTGCTCCCCCACTCCGTCAATGTGCGGAACGCGATAGCCGAGGGCAAGGCAGCGTTGATCGGAAAAGCCTGAAAACTATCCGCCAGCGCCGCCAGCATGTAGAGATGCCCGTTCATGCCGAGAAAGGCCAGCGTGGCGAGAATGCCGAGAAACTGTGCGATCACCGGCGTATAAGAGGCGTTCACAGGGTCATAGAAACTCGCAAATCCCAATCCCATCTGCATGCCGGCAAGATCGCCCGCCATTTCCACCGCAGTAAATATCAGACGCATCGCAAATCCCATCACCAGACCCGCCAAAATTTGCTGAACAAGGATAAGCAACCCCTGTGCTGAAGCCGGATCGATGTCGGTTGGCACGGTCATATTGGGAGCGATGATGACCGTAAGCAGCATCGCCAAGCTGATCTTGATACGTATCGGAATTTGTTTGTTGCCGAGAATCGGCGCGCTGGAGATAAGCGCCAGAATACGCGCCAGCGGAAATATAAACGCGGCGATCCATGCGGTGAGCTGGGCGCTGGTTACACTGATCATTTTGTGTAAATCATAGTCGTTAGTAGGTAGTCGTTAGACGTGAGTTAAATCAAAATTCGCACCGGGAAGCAACGCCAACTAGCGACTAACGTCTAACGACTGGCAACTAGGGCTACCCAACCATCCACGGAATGCTGGTAAACAAACGCTGCATGTAATCCAATAGCAGCCCCATCATCCACGGGCCGGCGATGATGAGCACGACGAACATACCGAGCAGCTTGGGAATAAACGACAGGGTCATTTCGTTAATTTGCGTGGCGGCCTGAAAAATACTGACAAACAAACCGATGACAAGCGCGGTGATCAGCAGTGGCGCAGACACCAGCAGGGTCAGTTCCAGAGCTTGCGTTCCTATGGTCATTACGGTTTCGGGAGTCATAATTAAAGTCGTTAGTTTTTAGACATTAGTCGTTAGTTGTGGCGGTCATCAGGCATTTTTGATTTTAACTAAAAACTAACGTCTAACGACTAGCGACTGCCTTTTTCAAGTATAAAAACTTTGCACCAGTGAGCCAATCAGCAGGTTCCAACCATCTGCCAGCACGAACAGCATGATCTTGAAGGGCAGCGAAATCACGGAAGGCGACACCATCATCATACCCATGGACATCAGCACGCTGGCCACCACCATGTCGATGATGAGAAACGGGATGAATACCACGAAGCCGATCTGAAATGCGGTTTTCAATTCGCTTGTAACATAGGCTGGCACGAGTATTTTCAACGGCACATCTTCGGCGCTTTGCAGCGGCTCGCTGTTGGAGATGCGCACGAAAAGTGCGAGGTCGGTTTCCCGCGTCTGCCGCAGCATGAAGGCCTTGAGCGGGGCGCTGCCCTTGTCATAAGCCTGCTGTAGCGAGATTTTATTTTCGCTGTAAGGCTGATAGGCATCCGTATAAATTTTGTCCAGCACGGGCGACATCACGAAAAAAGTGAGGAACAGCGCCAGCCCGATCAGTACCTGGTTGGGCGGAGAAGAAGGTGTGCCGATGGCGGAACGCAGCAGCGACAGTACGATGATAATGCGCGTGAAGCCCGTCATCAGCAACAGAACGGCGGGCAAAAACGACAGCGAAGTAAGCAAGATGAGCGTTTGCAAACTCAACGAATAAGTCTGCCCACCTCCGCCTGATGGGGTGCTGGTAAATGCTGCCAATCCTGCATCGGCGGCCTGTGCTAGAGGCGCAATACCGGTCAATAGCAATGCCACAAACAGCAGCAACTTGGTGGGCAATAACGCCCCGCCCCCCTCACTCCTAGCTCTCTCCCGCAAGCGTGCTAGAGAGACGCAGACTCGCTGTGCGAGGGTATTACTTTGTTGCCGCATTGCGTTTATCCATCATGATCTTCAGCCAGTTCTTGAATTTGTTATCCGCATCCGGCGATGTACTCTCGGGGACAACGGGTAATACATTCTTTGGCATGGTGTGCAACGCGGTCACTTGCCCCGGGGCGACACCAACCACCAACCATGTATCGTTAACCTCGACCAGCACGATGCGCTCACGCTGCCCGACTGCGACGCCACTCACCACTTTGAGCGCACTGCCCGCCGCGTTCTGGGGCATATTGATACGCTTCAGCACCCACGCAACCAGAACGATCGCCCCGAGTACCAACAACAAACTCAGGATAACTTGCATCACGCTGCCGGAAGAGACGGCGGCGGCCGGGGGCGGCGTGAAAGCGGGACGAACCGGATCGGCTGCATATGCCAGCGATGAGCAGTATGCAGCGATAAAAGTGAATATTCGAATAAGCATGTCGTTATTTATTGATGCGGCGCAAACGCTCGGAAGGCGTAATGATATCAGTCAGACGGATACCCAATTTGTCGTTCACCACGACGACTTCACCCTGAGCGATCAAAAATCCATTGATCAGCACATCCAGCGGCTCGCCCGCCATTCCGGCAAGTTCCACCACCGACCCTTGCGCCAGTTGCAACAGGTTCTTGATCGGCAACTTGGTGCGCCCCAGTTCCACCGTAAGCTGCACGGGGATATCCAGAATCATGTCCAGATCGTTGTGTGCTGTCGCACCGCCCGCGCCGCCGAACTGCTCGAATACATGAGGCTGCGCTGCCGGTGCCGCAGTTTGCTCGGCCATCGCGGCACCCCAGTCGTCGGTCGCGGCTGGTGCAGTGGTTTGTTCCGCCATCGCGGCACCCCAATCGTCCGCACTAATTTCTTCTGTGGTTTTATCAGCCATTTTTTCCTCCATTGGATTTATCGCTGGTATCGGCAGCCAGCATCTTTACCACCTTGAGTGCGTATTGGTTGTTGAACATGCCATATTTGCATTCCATCACGGGTACATTGTCGACATTGGCGAGGATGTTGTCGGACACCTCCAGCGGAATAAAATCGCCGACTTTCATTTTCAGGACATGTTCAACGGTCGTTTTTGACTTTCCAAGAACTGCGGTAATCTCGACATCGGCAGCCTGAATCTGCTTGGCCAGCATGAGCTGCCAGCGTTTATCGGTGGTGACATGATCCCCTTGCATAGTGCTGTATAGCAGCTCGCGGATCGGCTCGATCATCGAATAGGGCTTACAGATATGGATCGCTCCGCCGACACCGTTGAATTCGACCTCGAACGTGGTGATGACCACCACCTCGTTCGGCGTGGCGATGTTGGCAAACTGCGGATTGACCTCCGAGCGCACGAACTCGAATTCGAGTTTATAGACAGGCTCCCAAGCTTTGGAGTAATTCTCGAATATCACCGCCAACATCTGCTGGATGATGCGATGTTCCGTTTGGGTGAACTCACGGCCTTCCACGCGCGTATGGAAACGCCCATCTCCACCAAACAAACTATCTACAACCAGAAACACAAGATTTGGATCAAAGATGAACAGCGAATTCCCGCGTAGCGGTTTGATCTGAACCATATTCAGATTGGCGGGCACCGGCAGATTGCGGATGAACTCGGAATATTTCATCACGCGCACCGGGCCGACTGAAATCTCCGAGCTGCGGTGAATAAAGTTATACAGTCCGATACGCAACAAACGCGCAAAGCGTTCGTTGATGATCTCCATCGTGGGCATACGCCCGCGCACGATACGCTCCTGCGTCGCCATGTTATAGGAACGCACGCCTCCCGCTGGCTCGGCATCCTTGGTGTCTTCGGCTTCGCCCGTGACCCCTCGCAGCAGCGAGTCGACTTCGTCTTGGGAGAGAAATTCCTGGCTCATGGCATCGTTACTGGATAATGAACGAGGTGAACAATACGTCCACCACTCCCTTTTGTTCCGCAGCCGGCGCAGCAGCATGAGCCACCGGGGCCGCCGCTACGGGCGCGGAAGCGGCTTCGCCTTCTGCGGCAACTTCAGGCGCAGGCGCCGTGGCAACTTCACCTTCGGCTGGCTTTTCTTGCTCGGCCAGAACTACCGCTCCCTCAGGCACCGCAACAGGGCTAGATGCAGGGATAGCAGCATGAACCACAGGAACATGGATACCCAAAACATTATTTGTTTCGACGGCAATTTCAACAGCGAGCTTTTTTTTACCTTCGGCCATGGCCAACTCGGAAGGCCGCTTGCTCGATAACAGCAAATTTAATTTGCTGCGTATCTCCGGCAATACTGCCTTGATTTTTTCCACCAACTCCGGCTCGAATACCTTGAGTGAGATATTGACCTGCAAATACTGGTCCGCCTCTTCGCGCTGCAGATTGACGGTAAAAGCTTCCAGAGGAATGAATATCGGCTCTTTGCGCACCTCGACTTTGACGGCTTCGTGGTCGGCGCTCTTGCCCTTCATAAAATACCAACCCGTACCGCCCGCAATGACCGCCGCCAGCACCGTAATGATGATGATCAGTTTTTTATTGCTCTTGGGCGCGTCCGCAACGGCTGCGCCATCCTTCTTTGCTGCTGCGGGTTTTGCTGGCTTGGCCATGCTACTTTCCTTTTTTGATATGGCGGATTATCGAACTTAACGCTTGTCCGCCATCGGCGGAATAAGCAAAGGAATCATCCCTATTTCTGCGCGTTTAAGCGAAGGTATCCACTATACCGTTATGCCGACTGATTGGGGAGACTCGCGCGCTCATGCTGCTCACCGCGCTCGACTCGGCAACACCGCCGCGTGAATTTTGCGACCGGTTATCGAATCCGTCATTCCGGTTGCGCGGCGATTGATCGTTGACACTCGCGTTACCCAGCATAATGCCGCTGTCCGCCATCATTTCACGCAGCTTGGGCAGCGCCTGCTCAATCGCCTCGCGCACAGCAGCATGCGGCGAAGAGAACAGCGCAGTGGCCTGATCGCCGCTGACCTTGATCACCACATCCATCGGGCCGAGCTGCGGCGGGTTGAGATGCAATTCGGCGCTTTGCTCTTTTGAGCTGGCTAGCCAAGTGATCTTCTGGCCGAACTCGTCGCCCCAATCGTCGTGCGTGACCGGCGTATTGATGACTACCTGAGCAGGGAGCACATTCGCCGGAGTGAGCGGACTAGCCGTTGCCTGCATGGAAGCCAGTGCCGCTGCATTAGGTTGTGGCGCAGCGGCAAGAGCGGTGCCTTTTTCATCCGCATCGAACGATTTGCTTGCCATAGTCGCGTTCATGCTTGCCAACATATTGGTAAAAACAGCATCTTTTTTCAAATCGACCGACGCCTCGCGTGCCACGCCAGCACCCCGTGCCGTCGGCACGGTTGCGCTTATATTTGCGCCCGGTTCGGCGTTGAAGGTGCCTGCGGGAAGAGCCGTCTGTTTGGGCAAACCCGTTATCCCGGTTGCGACCGCAGACTGCCCAGCCTGGCCGGGCAACCCCTTTAACTCAGCCTCGGCTGCCGCCTGTCTGGACAAATCCGTCGCATCCGCAGAGGATGCAGATGCGGCAGCAACCATTCCCTGAGGCATCAACGCGGCAAGCATGTCCGCAGGCAGAGCAGCGGCCGCATCACCGGGTATAGCTGCGACAGCGACATCATCCGCCTTGATCTTGGCGAGCGTCTCATCTGCGGATTGGAGCGCTATTTTTTTTGCCGTCGAAGCATCTTCCGGCGTTGCCGCATCGGCAACTTGGCGCGCCAACACATCGCCAAAAGATTGGCTTTGTGCCGCACCCTCTTCGGATGCCCCTGCTGCTTGTGCCGCCTGTGCGGGTTTCGCCGACTGCTGTGCCGCCTGTGCGGGTTTCGCCGACTGCTGTGCCGCCTGTGCGGGTTTCGCCGACTGCTGTGCCGCCTGTGCAGGTTTCGTCGATTGCTGTGCGGCTTGCGGAATGTTAGTGGTGATAGGCAGATTGCTCATGATTCTCTCCTGATGTTTTGTTCCAGTTCGTCGTTAATTTTCTCGGCCATTTTCTGCGCGGCAAAACGGCCGGAATATTCATCCTGCATCTTCTGCTCGGACTTGGCTTCCAGTTTCTTTTCTATCTCGACATGACGCTGCGCCAAAGTGTCGAAAGATTGCATCTTGCGCTGCGCGTCTTTGAGCTCCATGCGCCCGGCATCGACCGAAACAACATGCTGCTCCATGATGCCCTGTTGTTGTTCGATCGCCTGATCCAGGCGATAAATGAAATCCTGAAAATTGCGCAAATCCATCGGTGCCATCCCGTTCCTTGCGACCTCCTGAAACTTCTCCTGATAGTCCCTGCGAAACTGCTGCAACATCGCCAACTTATCCTGGGCCGACTTCTGTTGCTGATTCAGCTTACCGAGGTTATTGATGGCCGCATCGTTTTTCTGCTTTGCCAGATGTACCAGAGGTTGCAAGGAGAAAGGCTTGACCATGATCAATTCCTCTGTTCAAACAGCGCCGAGAAAGAATCCATGCTGGTGCTGTAATGATCGGCCTCGTACATGCCCTGCTTGAGGAACTGAGACTGGCGCGGATGCATGATAATCGCCTCGTCCAGCAAGGGATCGCTACCATGCACATAAGCGCCCACGCTGATCAAATCGCGGTTGCGCTGATAATGCGCATACAGATGTTTGAAATGCTGCACCTGGGTGAAGTGCTGTTGGCTGACCAAATGATTCATGGCACGGCTGATCGACGCCTCGATGTCGATGGCCGGATAATGCCCTTGTTCCACCAAGCGCCGCGAAAGCACGATGTGTCCGTCCAGAATGGCGCGCGCGCTGTCCGCAATGGGATCTTGCTGATCGTCGCCTTCGGTTAGCACGGTATAGAAGGCGGTGATAGAACCGCCGCCCTCAGTGCCGTTGCCAGCACGCTCCACCAGTTGCGGCAATTTGGCAAAAACAGAAGGCGGGTAACCTTTGGTCGCCGGAGGCTCGCCGATGGCCAACGCAATTTCGCGCTGCGCCATGGCATAACGCGTGAGCGAATCCATAATGAGCAACACGTTTTTACCCTGATCGCGGAAATACTCGGCAATGGTGGTGGCATAAGCCGCGCCTTGCATACGCAACAGCGGGCTGGTGTCGGCGGGTGCGGCGACGACAACCGCGCGCTTCAACCCCTCTGGCCCCAGAATATCGGTGATGAATTCTTTCACTTCGCGACCGCGTTCGCCGATCAGTCCGACCACGATCACATCGGCCGTGGTGTAGCGCGCCATCATGCCCAGTAACACGCTCTTGCCGACGCCGGAGCCCGCGAACAAACCCATGCGCTGGCCGCGCCCCACGGTGAGCAGAGCGTTGATGGCGCGCACGCCGACATCCAGAGCTTCGTTGATGGGCGCACGATCCAGCGGGTTGATCGGACGGCTTTGCAGGGGCGCGCTGGGGCCGTCCGGCAACGGGCCGAACTGGTCGAGCGGACGTCCGGCACCGTCCAGCACGCGCCCCAGCAACATTTCGCCGACCGGCAAATGACGCGCCAAATCCGTAGCGCGATGCTGTTGCGGCGGCTGTCCGGGCAAGACTGCGCTGCGAGGTGCTTCAAAGGGAATCACGCGGGCACCGGGAACAAGACCATGCACATCGTTTTCCGGCATCAGAAATAATTTTTCGCCGGAAAAACCGACCACTTCGGCTTCAACCTGGCTGTTGGGCAGTTGGATGATGCACGTACTGCCGACCGCCATGCGCAGCCCTACTGCTTCCATGACCAATCCGGTCACCTTGGTGAGGCGTCCGCTTGTCACCACCGGCGGACTTTGCATGACCACCTCGCGGTTGGCCTGCAAAATATTCTGCCAGCATTTTTGACGGGCGTTCATTCTTGCAACCAGGACGAATCCTGCCCCATATTTGCGGTGATGCGCTTCCAGCGCGTCTCCAGCGTGGCATCGATCTGGCTGTGCGCAGTTTCTATGCGCGCACCGCCACGGGTGATATGCGCATCTTCGAATATCTTCCAGCCGGAATGCGCCAACTGTTCGCCCATGCGCGCGCGCACGATCTCGGCATCTGCCGGATTTAGCACAATGTGCGCGCCCGGATTGAAATGCGGCAAGCTGCTGATGGCTTCGCGGATGACTTCCAACAGCAACTCAGGATTGACCTTCAGTGTCTGATGCAGCATCTGCTGCGCCAGGTCGAGCGCCAGGTCGAGCAAGCTCTGCGAGACCTGCTGATCCAACTCCTGCTCCGTCGAGGCAAGCAGAGCTGCAAAGCGCTGCGTCTCGGATGTCGCCTTCTGCAAGCCCTCCGCATACCCGGATTGATAGCCTTCATCATGCGCCTGACGCTGGATACTTTCGAGTTCGGATGCGGTCGGCAACTTCATTCCGCCGGGGTTGCCGGAAACGCGAATGCCCCCGACCGCATCGAATGAAGGCAATTCCCAGCGCTCGTATGCGGTGAGTTTTTCTTTAGGTGTCAGCACATCAGACATAAGCTTCATCTCCTGCTCCGCCTATTGAAACCTGACCCTCATCAGAGAGTCGGCGCACGATCTTGAGTATCTCTTTCTGCTCGGCTTCCACTTCACTGAGTTTGACCGGACCCTTCGACTCCAGATCTTCGCGCAACATTTCAGCCGCGCGTTGCGACATGTTCTTGAGTATCTTGTCGCGCAATTCCGCGCTGGCGCCTTTGAGGGCGACGATCAAGGACTCGGACTGCACTTCGCGCAGAATCAACTGGATGCCGCGATCTTCGATGTCCATCAGGTCCTCAAACACAAACATCTCGTCCATGATCTTTTGCGCCAGCTCGGCATCGTGACCGCGCACCGAATCCAGCACGGCATCTTGCGTGCTACCGATGTAATTGAGGATTTCAGCGGCGGCACGCACCCCACCCTTTAGTGACTTCTTCCCGACCGCATTGCCGGACAGCAGCTTGGTCAACACGTCGTTCAATTCATGCAAGGCCACGGGCTGCACGCTGTCCAGCGTGGCGATACGCAACATCACATCGTTGCGCGTACGCTCGGTCAGCAGCGACATCACCGTGGCGGCCTGATCGGGATCCAGATGCACCATGATAGTAGCGATGATTTGCGGGTGTTCGTTGGCGACCAGATCGACAACCGAGGCGGGATCCATCCACTTCAGACTTTCGATGCCGCTGGTATCGCTGTTATGCAAAATACGGTCTATCAGACCGGCTGCCTTGTCATCGCCCAGTGCTTTTTGCAGCATGTTCCTGATATAGGAGTCCGAATCCATGCCGAAAGTGGTCTTCTCGGACGCGACCTCATGAAAATCCTCGAACACATTGGCGATTTCTTCACGGCTCAGATTTTTGAGAGACACCATCGCCGTGCTGATCTTCTGCACCTCTTTCGGCTCAAGGAATTTCATGACCTCAGCAGCTTCGTCCGCGCCCAAGGTCAGGAGCAGAATGGCGCTTTTGGTAACACCGGCATCACTCATTCTTTATTCACCCATTCTTTTACAACGGACGCGACAATCTTGGGGTCGCTCTTGGTCAAGTCTTTAGCGAGTTGCAGGTTGTCTTCATAGGAGTTCTTTTGTTCCTCATATGGTCCGGCGCCATGGCCGTGATGATGCCGGGCAGCTTCCGCTGCGGCGGCAGCTGCAAGAGCTTCGGCTTGTGCTGCCGCCTGTGCAGCCAAATTCTTGAATGCGGGACGGATGATGCCGAACAGCAGGAAACCCACACCGCCCGCGATCAACAGGTACTTCAGAATTTCTTTGGCCAGCGCGATCATTTCCGGCTGCTTCCACAACGGCAATTCCGGCACAGGAGGCTCCTGTTCGTTGTTGAATGCCTTATTGAGCAGATTCAAACTATCCCCGCGCTTGGGATCGAAACCCATCGCATCTTTAACCAGCGCGGTGATCTGCGCATTTTCGGCATCGGTATAAGGCTTGGAAACAATTTTGCCTTTTTCGGTGACGCTGCGGTTATTCATGACCACGGCAACGGACAGGCGACGGATACTGCCAACAGGTAACTTGGTGTGCTGGATAGTGCGATCCACTTCGTAATTGGAGGTGGCCTCTTTGCGTGTGTTGGCCGCGTTATTCGCCGCCGCACCCGGCGCATTGGCTGCGTTCGCGATGGGCGCAGTTGCATTGGGCGCAGGCTGATTGGACAAGGCTCCCGGCACGCCGCCGGCATTGGCGACTCCATTGAGCGTCTCCAGCGACTGCGTACTGCGCACCGCAGCGGTATTGGGACGCTGGTTCGGCTTGTAGCTCTCGGCGGTTTGTTCCACTTGGGAAAAGTCGATATTGGCGGTGACCTGTGCTTTCACGTTTTGCTGGCCGGTGATCGGGATCAGGATAGCCTCGATGCGCTTGATGTAATCCTGCTCGATTTCGCGCACATACTTAAGTTGCGTCGCATCCATCGTCCCTTCAGCACCCTCATGCGCGGAGCTCAATAAATTCCCGCTTTGGTCCAGCACGGTCACACTTTGCGCGGGCATATTGGGGATGCTGCTGGAAACCAGATGGACGATGCCATTGACCTGCCCCGGCTCAAGGACGCGCCCGGGATGCAAAGCCAGCACCACGGAGGCGCTGGGCTTTTGCTGTTCCTTAACGAAAACGGAGGGCTTGGGAATGGCCAGATGCACACGAGCGCTCTGTACCGCCCCGAGCGTCTGCATGGAGCGTGCCAGCTCGCCTTCGAGCGAACGCTGATAGTTCACTTGCTCCAGAAACTGGCTAGTACCGAATTTTTGCGACTCCATCAACTCAAAACCCACCGTACCGCCTTTGGGCAGGCCTTGGGAGGCCAAGCGCAAGCGTGCCTCATGCACAACATTGGCCGGCACAAGCAGCGCACCGCCGCCTTCGGCAAACTTATAGGGAATGTTCTGTTGCTGTAGCGACTCGATGATCGCGCCGCCGTCGTGATCGGAGAGATTCGCGTACAGAACCCGGTAGTCGGGTGTCTGTCCCCACATGAAAAGTCCCGCCAGCACAGCCACGGTGGCTGCGACGGCAACCCCCAAACCCATCATTTGTTGCGCATTCAACCCCAGCAGCACGCGAGTGATCGAAGTGGGCGGATTGTTAACTGTATCGGTCATGTTGTTTTCCAAAGGAGAAAGTGCCTTACCTCACGTTGCACATTATCGGCTTCCTTTACAAGTTCAGTATGCCGAAAAGCGGGGGGATTCTATAGCTTTTCTAACGATTATGAAGACACTCGGGTGATATTGTGTGAGCACTCAGTAAAGTTATTAGTCGTTAGTCGTTAGTTAAAACGAAACCGCGTAGCGACGACCACAACTAATGACTAACGACTAATAACTAGTGACTCGGAGGTGAGCCATGAATGTTTCGAATGTAGACAGCTTACTCGCGCAAATGCGTGCTGCGATGACCGCAGCGCAAGGCGGGGGGACGACCCAAGCACCTGCCGCCACCGGCGGCGTGGATTTCGCCAATGTATTGAAATCCTCGTTAGACGGCGTAGCCCAAGCACAACATCAGGCTCTGGACATGCAAAAAGCTTTTGCGATGGGAGATGACACCGTAAGCTTGAGCGACACCATGATTTCAATGCAAAAAGCCAACATTCAATTCCAAACGACCTTGCAAGTTCGCAACAAAGTAGTGGCCGCTTACAATGACATCATGAATATGCAGGTTTAAAAAGGCAGTCGCTAGTCATTAGTCGTTAGCGGGTAATTACCCCTCCGGCTACTTCAACTAACGGCTAGCGACTAACGACTAGAAACTATTGCTATGAAGCCTCCCACCACACTTGACCCGGCGGACTGGTCGTCGCTGCGAGCCCAGAGCCATCAAATGCTGGATGACATGCTGGACTATACCGAGCACATTCGCTCGCGCCCCGTATGGCAGCCAATTCCTCCCGAAGTGCGGGCTAACTTTCAGGAGGCACTGCCGCAACACCCCGCCGATCTGAGCGCAGTGCATGCCACGTTCATGCGCGAAGTGCTGCCCTATGCCGTGGGCAATGCGCACCCCGGCTTCATGGGCTGGGTACACGGCGGCGGAACGCCTATCGGCATGCTGGCAGAGATGCTGGCTGCCGGACTGAACGCCAATCTGGGCGGGCGCGACCAGATGCCTATCGAAGTGGAACGGCAAGTGTTGCAATGGGTGCGCGAACTGTTCCAGTTCCCCGATACTGCGAGCGGCCTGTTCGTGACCGGCACCTCGATGGCGAATCTGATCGCAGTGTGGGTAGCCCGCACCAGAGTGCTTGGCACAGAAGTCCGCAAAACCGGCATAGCCGCAAGCAATCTGCGCCTGAGCGCTTACACCTCGGCAGGCGCGCATGGTTGCATCGCGCAGGCGATGGATCTTGCCGGTATCGGCATTGATGCGCTACGCCTCATCCCCATGAATTCATCATTCGAGATGGACATCGCCACCCTGCGCCGCGCCATCGCCGCAGACCGGCACGCCGGGTACACCCCGTTCTTCATCGCGGGTACAGCAGGCTCGGTGGATGTTGGCGCGATCGACGATCTCGCCGCGCTGGCAAATGTGGCCGAGCATGAAAAAATATGGTTCCACATCGACGGCGCATACGGCGCTCTGGCCATGCTGTCGCCCGAACTCGCGCCGCGCCTGCAAGGCATCGAGCGCGCCGATTCCATCGCCTTCGATTTCCACAAGTGGGGACAAGTGCCGTACGACGCGGGGTTCGTTCTGGTGCGCGACGGCGAGCTGCATCACGCCACCTTTGCCGCTCCCGCCGCCTACTTGAAGCGCGATACACACGGCATGGCCGCAGGCTCGCCGTGGCCGTGCGATTTCGGCCCCGATCTATCGCGCGGTTTCCGCGCGCTTAAAACTTGGTTCACCATCAAAGTTTACGGCACAGAAAAACTGGGCGAAACCATTGCCAACACCTGCGCCTTGGCGCAATACATGAAGCAGCGCATCGAGATGCTGCCGCAACTCGAAATACTGGCTCCCGTCTCATTGAACATCGTGTGCTTTCGTTTTCGTTGCGCCGATGCCGACACTATAAACGCCGCCATCGTGGTGGCGCTTCAGGAATCGGGCATCGCAGCCCCGTCCCTCACCACAGTAAATGGACAGCTCGCGATCCGCGCGGCCATCGTCAACCATCGAACCGCCCGGGAGAACATCGACGCCTTGTTGCACGAAACCATCTCCCTCGGCGAAACACTCACGCGAGTCCCAAAATGAACGCTCATTTTTCAGTCGTAG
Source organism: Gallionellaceae bacterium (assembly GCA_009773615.1). Classification (GTDB taxonomy): domain Bacteria; phylum Pseudomonadota; class Gammaproteobacteria; order Burkholderiales; family Gallionellaceae; genus PALSA-1006. The sequence continues at coordinate 9,382 of WSYA01000035.1, read as the reverse complement.
TGCACACGCCCCCTCCCCTGATCGGCCTCGCTGCATTGATGCGCAAGGTGTTCTCAGGAACAGATATGAAGCCGCTCGCGGCAGAATTGTCTGTCCGTGCGCAACGCGACCCGCACGACGCCAATGCCCTGATGGATCTATCGACCGTCTTGCAACTTAATTTCCAGCACGACCTCGCCATGCAGATGCAGGCGGAAGCGCTTAAAACACAGCGCATCTATCACATTCCCGCCGCCAAACAGCCCGCCAAGATACGTCTCGTGGTCATGATGGGAACCTGCGACCTGCTTTCCAACACCCCGGTGGAATGTCTGGTGGAAAATTCCGACATTGCGCTGGACATGGTTTACGTCTCCTCCACCCTGCCCTTCCCCGAAGCCGTGCCCGACCACGATGTGATGTTTATCGCGGTGGCGGAGTCGGATGAGAACATGGCGCTACTGCACACCCTCAGCGAAGTCGAACGCTTATGGCCGCGTCCGGTTATCAATTCGCCGGCGCGTATCGCCCTGCTGTCGCGCGACAGCACCTGCGCGCTGCTGGGCGAGACAGAGCGCACCGTCATGCCCGTCGCAGTGCGCGTATCGCGCCAGATGCTGACGGAGATCGCCGCGCAAAGACAGACTTTGTTCAGCGTGCTGGAACACGGCACATTCCCCGTCATCATCCGTCCGCTGGGCTCCCACGCCGGACGCGGACTCGCCAAGATCGAACAGCCACAAGAGTTGCACGACTACTTGCAAGGCATGACGGAAAACGAATTTTACATTTCGCCTTTCATCGATTACCGCAGCGCGGACGGCCAATTCCGCAAATATCGCATCGTGCTGATCGACGGCCATCCCTACATTTGCCACCTCGCCATCTCCTCGCACTGGATAATCCATTACCTCAATGCGGGCATGGCGGAGAGCGCCGAAAAGCGCGCCGAAGAAGAGCGCTGCTTTGCCGGCTTCGACACCGGCTTCGCACAACGTCATGCACAGGCCTTGCAAAGCATATATGAACGCATGGGCCTGGATTATTTGGGCATAGACTGCGCCGAAACGCCTGCGGGCGAATTGCTGATTTTCGAAGTGGACAGCAACATGATCGTTCATGCCCTCGATCCGGTCGAAACCTTCCCGTACAAGCAAGCCCAGATGCAAAAAGTCTTTGCCGCATTCAGGGCGCTGCTCCTCAGAGCGGCGCACAAGGACAACGGTGCCACATGAACGCTATTGAAACAGCGCATATGGTGATGCCGACGCAAGACGATGCGTATCGGCATGCTGCCCTTCATTTTCCCGCGACCGAACAACTGCTCGTGGAAGGCGGAGATACGCGCATCGCTTTAAACCCGGCTTCGGGCGCAAACAAATACGGCTGCCGCCCCCGACCCGATGCGGATATCGCCGCATTCGGTTCCGCGACATCAACCACGATCTCCGATACGGCATTTTTTGCTGCCAAGCAACTGCGCAATCGGCTGGCACAGCGTATCGCCACGGAAGACGCGGCAGACGTCTATGCGGATGAGATGAACCGTATCCGGCACAAACTGATAGCGTTGAACGGATTGAACACTTGTCATGGGCTGGACATCGTATTCGCCGCCTCCGGCACCGATGTTCACCTGATTGCCGCGCAGCTTTCCGCGCAAGCCGGATCAACTGCCGTGCGCATATTGATCATAGATCCCGCAGAAACCGGCAGCGGCGTTCCTGCCGCGCTCTCCGGGCGGCATTTTGGCGCACATTCGGCATTAGGCGAAGCCGTCACGCAAGATTTAATGCTTGCGAAGTACAGCGGCAACGATGTCGTTTCCATCCCGCTACGTCTGGCCGATGGAACGCCGCGTGCCAGTGCGGACATCGATGCCGACTTTGAACAACAGGTGGTCATCGCTGCGGCGGCGGGCCAACGCGTGCTGCTCACGATGGTGGATGTTTCCAAAACCGGCATGATCGCTCCCAGCGTCGCGTGCGCCGTCGGGCTGAGCCGCCGCTTCCCTGATGCGCTTGATGTGCTGGTCGACGCCTGCCAGTTCCGCATCGCGCCGGCAACGCTGCAAGCCTATCTGGAACAGGGCTTCATGGTCGGCGTGACGGGATCGAAATTCATCACCGGCCCCAGCTTCTCCGGCGCATTGCTTATCCCCGAAAACCTGTCGAAAAAACTGCGCGCCGTATCAGTGGCAGATAAATTGCAGGCCTACTGCACGCGTGCCGACTGGCCTGCGAACTGGGGCATGGCCAGACAACTCGGCGAGGAGGCCAACTTCGGCCTGCTGTTGCGCTGGGAGAGCGCCATACAGGAATTACGCGCATTCCGTTGCATATCCAACGCTGTCACAACGCATTTCCTGCGCACTTTCGCCGAGGCTATTCATACGCACTTAGCAAGCAATCTCATTTTCGAGGCCTTGCCGGTTCCTGAATTGCAGCGCCACCCATTAGCCGCCACCAGCTGGGACGATACTCAAACGATCTTTCCATTTTTATTATTTCGCCCCGTCGATGCCTTCACCAGAGTCCCATTGAACAGCGCGGAAACCGCGCAAATCTATCTCGCGTTGCAACATGCCTCGCTTGGCATCGAGCGCGTGCAATTAGCGCAACCTGTGGCCTGTGGCACGCGTGACGGCATCTCAGTGAGCGCTTTGCGTATGTGCGTCAGTTCGCGCTTGGTCGTAGAGGCGGCGCAACATAATGGCAGGGACGAACAGGTCGTAATCAAACGAGCTTTGCGTGCGCTGGATAAAGTCGCGCAGCTCGTTCAAGCGGCAGCATGGAGATAACAGAGATGTCTGCAACCCTCCAAAATTGGCTTTTAACGACGCGCGGCGGTGGCAAGCTTTATGCGGCCAAGCCACGGCTGAGCTTATTCGCGCTCGGCATTATGCTTGTCGTCTTCTGTGCAGCCGGAATGCCATCGCAGGCCTATGCTGCCAAGACAAAGCCTGCCCCAATCAGAATGACCAAAGCTACCCCACCACCACGAGATTTCGTTCGACCTCAATCAACAAGTGCTCGCGGGCTTGCCCATGAATGGGAACCGGCCAATGAACTTAAAACATACAAAAAAAACTATCTGCTCCTGTTTGCATTTTTATCGCAGCCCAACAATTTTCCGAGCAGCCCGAACCCACAAAATCAAGTATTGGTTTCCAATGCATCAGGCATCAAAGAAGTGCAATTCCAGATTAGCTTGAAACACGATTTGGTCGATTTTCAGGAATACGGCTCGCTGTGGTTGGCTTATACGCAACAATCGTTCTGGCAGTTTTACGACAGTGCCCGCTCCCGTCCGATCAGGGAAAATGTTTACGAACCCGAATTCATTTACTCGCTGCGTCCCGACCAATTCAGCATCCTGAATCTTGGTGTCGTGCATCAATCGAACGGCGAGTCCAATCCCAAATCGCGCGGCTGGAATAGGGCCTATATACAGCCGGGGCTGGAGATCGGCGAAGATGGATGGCGCATGCTCTTGCTGGCACGCTGGTGGCAAAGAATAAAAGAACCTGCTCTGGGCGACGACAATTCCGACATCGTAAATTTTCTGGGCTACAGAGAATTCGAGCTGCGTTATATCGAGGATGAAAATTGGGAAATCTCGGTGATATCAAGAATCCATTCGACCCAGTTAGATATCGCCGCTCCGTGGTCATCTTGGCTCGCCCTGGACGAATCGTATGAACACAATTTCAATGTCCACCTTCACTATTTCAACGGCTTTGGAGAGAGCTTGCTCGACTACAACCAAAGTCATGTGACATGGGGCGTGGGCTTGTCACTTCCTTTCGACAATTGAATTTCCACAGGGTATTTCCGAGCAATTGCGCCCCTTCACACCGCGCCATAAAATTGCCATTTGCTGCATAATTCAAATCGTTTTCCAAACATTAAGCGGGCCCGCCAAAATAAATGCGCAAAACACTAGTGTCCCAATGTTAATCGAATAGAACCAACTGGTTGGACGAATCCTGTAGTTCTTGCGACAGATCGGATTTCGTAAGCAGTTGATCCAACGGAGTTCTCTCGAACATGGTGAGGCTCAAGATTTGTAGCATTTCGTAGAGCGAAGCGTCGAGATTGATCCACTTTTTGATGATGGCGACGAGTACGTAAACAGACACAGCGATCCAGATTTGCGACTTCACCGCATTCTCTGTTGTGCCAAAAAAGGACTTGATACGTAGATGCTGTTTGATCCATTTGAAGAACAATTCGATCTGCCAACGGGATCGGTACAAGTTGGCGATGGTTTGCGCCGACAGGTTGGTGTTGTTGGTCAGGAAGACCAGCGACTTGCCTTCTGCATCCTTGATTCGGATTCGCCGCAGCGCGTCGGGGTAATGTTGCGAAGAATTGACTCCGGTCAGCGTTCCGATCTGGTCGCAGATGATGCCAGCTGTTCTGTCCGCAGGACGAGAGTAGCGACGCTCGAACTTCATGTTCGATTTGGCGCGGATCACGAAGAAGCTGCCAGCTTGATGCAAGGCGTACAGCCGCTCGAAATCCAGAAAGCCGCGATCCATAACGTAGAACGCTCCCGGCTCGGGGATCAGCATATCGAGCACATTCACCTCGTGCATCTTGCCGTCCGAGATGTGAATGAAACTGGGAATGTTGCCGCGCAGGTCGAGCAGAGTATGCAACTTGATGGCGGCCTTGGCTGTGCGGAACGGAGCCCAAGGAAATACCGACAGGCACAGATCGATGGTCGTTGTGTCCAGCGCATAGACGGTCTCCGACAGATCGAGGCCAAGCGGCTCGTTGATGTAGAGATTGCGTGCGATGCTGATGAGGCTTTGCCCGAAATCCGCGTAGATGCGCCAGTCGCGCACGGCGTTGGCATTGGACAGCGTGTTGCGCGCCACGGTGCTGCGGAATCCCATGTGGTAAAGCTTGGTCGATTGGCTGCGCAGGCACGCTTCGATGTCGCGCAGACTCTCGCGATACGTCAGTTGCGCAAATGCCATGCAAAGGTACTGGTCGAAACAGGTGAATTGCTTGACCTTGTGTTCCCCACCATAGCGGGCGACGCAGCGACGAAAGGTAGTCAGAGGAAGGTGCGCCATGAGTTGCGCAAAAACGAGTTTTCCGGAGTTCATTGGATGGCTTCGCAGTCGGCTTGTATAAAGCCGATATGCTACGAGCCGTTCTCAAATCGAGACCAGTCAAATTCCCCAAATTACTTCGCTTGTTCAAATCGTTATGACGCATCATTTGTTTAACGTTGGGACACTAGTGTGCGCAAAAATTTTCCACAACCTGCGCAATTGCCCGAAACTAAGCCACCCAGAAATCCGGTCAACTCATGAAGAAACCGAACAGACAAGCCGGGGGAGACAATCATGAACGCTGGCTGGTTTCATATGCCGATTTCATTACTTTGCTATTTGCATTTTTCGTGGTGATGTATTCGATTTCTTCGATAAACGAATCGAAGTACAGAATTTTCAGCGAGTCTCTCAACATCGCCTTTATCCAGCCGCTTACCCCGACCACGCGCTACGTTGACCCAAACCAGCTGATCGTTACGCCCGGCTCGCCGATGCCTCAAACGAGCAGCATTCTGACGAACAAAAACAAAGTTTTGGTGGATAAGCGCACCGCACAACTGGGCGAACAACAGCGCAAAATAGAAGACCGCATGAAAAAACTGGCCAGCGGCTTGAATCAGGCCATGGCTGCACTGATCCGGCAACACCTGGTCAACATCAACCTGACCAAGCGCGGGGTCGTCGTGGATATCAGCGCCAGCACGTTGTTCGACACAGGCGAGGCGGCTCTACATCCCGGCTCACGGGGCGTGTTGCGCGCAGTGGCCGAAGTGCTGAGCAAAGAAGATTTCCCCATCGAAGTGGAAGGGCATACCGACGACACTCCTATCGCTACCGCCCAGTTCCCCTCCAACTGGGAGCTATCATCCGTGCGCGCCAGCAGCGTGGTAAGAGTCCTGATTGCAAACGGCATACCCGAGGAACGTCTTGCGGTGGTCGGATTGGCCTCGAACCATCCGCTGGTGCCAAACGATAGCCTAGAAAACCGCTCCAAAAACAGGCGCGTCACGATCACCATCGCTTCGCCCAACTTGGACAGGGATTAATAAGTTTAGGTCGATCCTGCGATAAAACATACCGGCACTCGCGCTCGTCCGAATAAGCTCATTACATTGAAAAGCATATTATGAAAAACAGTCACATCGGAATTCGGCTCGCCACCGGTTTCGCCATTGTAGTGAGCTTATTCTTCGTGGCGAACCTGCTACTGGTAGGCATCTCGTTTAAGCATGTCATACAGGATGTCGGGCAGATCAAGGAAAAAACGCTACCCTACGTGCTGGTAGTAGACGAAATGGACACCAGCCGTCCCGAAGTGCAACGATTTTTACCGACGTTTCTGCCATTCACGACAGCGCCGGCTACAAAAAGTCCGATGCGACCACCAAGCTCTTTCTGAACGGAGTGACGAAGTTCAAGCAGATGTACGAGCGCGAGAACGGCTGGTAGAACAGAGAAAAGCCAGCAACGACATCGCCGTTCATATCGAAAAGATCACGCACCATTTCCTATACCCGGCTCCGTGTCACCTCGGTCAGTGACGACAGTCTGCTGTTGTACCGCGATAATGCGACATCATTCGGGCATCCGTGGCCTTGCTGGGTCGAAAATCGAAAACGAGGACGAAGCAGTTTTAGCATCGGGTTTAACCTTGAAAAAGTCACCACCTACCGATTCTTTCCCAGTAGAAAATCAGACTTTTCTGATGGCGCTCCTATATGATTCTGACGAGAATGAAAAGCATGCGTGCATATTTCTCAATCGGCATCCAAAAGCTATGAAAGGCGAGCATATGCTTCAGGTCATTTTGGCGCACCACAACCCTACATCCCCGTCAGCGGCTCTCGCTCATGCTGGCTAAAACATGAACATAAATTGAAGATACCAAAAGATTTTATGGTGTTCGCACGTGACATCGGCCAGAGAGTTTTTCAACTCCAGCCGGCGCGCGGCAGCTTTCCTTCTTACCTGATTGCACTTGCACTAGTGGGAATCGCGCTGTCGGCACGGTTAATGTTTGCCCCCGTTGATGCGGGATATCAATATGTGACGTTTTTCCCGGCGATTGCTCTCGCGGCCATTAGTGGCGGAATTTGGCCGGGCCTATTCGCCGCATGTCTTGGTGCCGCATTTGCGGTGTTCTTTTTTACCGCCCCGTATCATGCATTTTCACTCGAAGCCATAGACAAAGGATTTTGGTCAGTTGTCGTGTTTTTATTGGGTGGGGTTATCGTGATCTCATCCATCGAGTCCATGCATCGTTATCGGTCTAAAGCCACCAAAAAGTTACAAGCAATGCAAGCACAAAATAATCATATCCGGCGGCTGCAACAGGATGCGGAGCAGCTGTTACAGCGAAATCAATCTTTGATGATGAACTCCATGGATGGCATCTACATCATGGATATGCGGGGCAATGTCATTGAAGCCAATGATGCGTTTTGCCGGATGCTGGGTTATACCCAAAAAGAAGTGAATAGGCTTAGTGTGGCTGATTTGGATGCGCTACATACAGAGGAGGATTTGCGGGAACAATTCACTGATCTCATCGGCAATAGCATGATGGTCGAGACTCTGCACCGTTGCAAGAACGGCGACTTGATCAATGTCGAAGTCAGCATTTCCGGCGTGATGATAGAAAAACAGGAGCTTATTTTTTCTTCGAGCCGCAATGTCACGGAACGAAAAAAAGCAGAGCTTGAGCTACGAGATCGCGAAGCACTGCTGAATGCGGTGTCAAACAGCGTCCAATACTTTCCACTAATCAGCGTCCAATTTTTTCCAATTTTTCGGTTTTTTGAGCACGGTTTTTGCGATGTTTGAATCCGTAAGAGTCGTTGCCTGTTTCCAGAATGTCACAGTGATGAGTAATGCGATCCAGCAAGGCTGTGGTCATCTTGGCATCGCCGAACACTTGCCCCCACTCACCGAACGATAGATTCGTCGTAATGATCAACGAGGTCTTCTCATAAAGATGGCTGATGAGATGGAACAGCAATGCCCCGCCCGATGCCGGAAACGGCAAATAACCCAACTCATCTAAAATCACCGCATCCACAAGGCAAAGCTGCTTCGCCAGATTTCCTGCACGGTTTTGGCTTTTCTCTCGCTCTAACTGATTCACCAAATCGACCGCATTGAAGAATCGCACACGCTTTCCTTTATGAATTGCAGCCACCCCGATCGCCGTGGCCAGATGGGATTTTCCCGTACCCGTGCCGCCAACCAGAATCAGGTTATGTGCTGTTTCCATAAAAGCGGCACTCGCCAATTGCTCAATCACCACCTGCGACAGCGGTGTTTCAGTCCAATCTATTCCAAGCAAATCCCGATGGATCGGGAAGCGTGCTGCTTTGAGCTGATAGCGCAGGCTTTTAAGTTGACGCTCAGTTTGCTCCGCAGCAATTAGGCGATCCATCCAGCTTTCTGGGCGATGAGCTTGTTTTGGTTTCTCTGCCTGCAATTCACTCCAAGCTGTTGCCATGCCGTAGAGTTGCATTGCTTTTAGACTTACTGCGTGATCAGTGGACATTGGACGCTCCCAACAAATAATCGTAACGCTGGCAATTGGCGACGGGCTCGGTCGTCAATGCAATTCCATCTGGTACGCTAATCGCCACCTTGGGTAAATGTGGTGCGATGAGCCTGCGCAATTCATTCATTACGACGGGAGCGCTGACGACGCCAGATTCCAGTGCCAACTCACAGGAAACCGTCAGTGCGTCGAGCCCTGCCTCACCTGCCAGCATAAGCAGTTCAACAAACGCACGATCCCCCTTGGGATGCTTAAGAATCCGGTCGCGTACCACCTGAATCGGCCTGGGTAAATCCCATGTCACAAATGGAGCACCATCTCGTAGTGCTCCGGGTTTCCTCTCCAATATAGGCAGGTAGTGCCATGGATCGCAAACCAATTGGTCGCGCCCAAATACTCTTGAATGTGCAGCAATGACTTCACCGTGCGCCACGACACGAACCTGATCTGCTGTGGTGCGTACCGAAACTGCCTGACCGGCAGCGCTGGCGGGAACGCTATAGCGATTACGATCCACTCTGATCAGGCAGGTTGAAGAGACGCGCATCATTTGTTCGACGTAGCCATCGAAGTGCGCCGTGATAGGGCGTAGTAACGATTGCTCATCGGCAAAGCAAGATGCGATGGTGCGTTGCTTCTGCACGGGATGACTGCGCTGCGCCAACTCCTTACAGCGGGTAGCGAGCCAATTGTTCAAGTCGGCAAATGAGGCGAACCGCGCCAAGGGCGTGAACAGCCATTCCCGCACATTGCCAACTTGATTCTCAACCTGTCCCTTCTCCCAGCCAGAGGCTGGC
>WSYA01000034.1 GCA_009773615.1 Gallionellaceae bacterium | reverse complement strand
GACACAGAGGGCTTTCGAAAGATCGGAAACGGGTCTTGGTGGCAGAACATTTGGCACGAAAAAGAGGCAAAAAACCTCCACGAAATGTCACTTAGCTCTCTCAAACAACAAAGATCCGGCGCCGCCGAACAGGGCTGCTTGCCCGCGTTCAACTGATCAAACTTAATCTAAGTTCGCAATCACAGCGCATTCGCTCCGGCGGCGGCGATCTGTCCATCTTGAAACGAGCGCACGCCGCTGATGCCGAGCGCGCCGATCACGACGCCATCGCGTAACAGCGGAACGCCGCCTTCGGCGGGAATCACGCCGGGCAGGGCGAGGTGAATCAAGCGCCCGCTCATCACCGCGTCTTCGGAAACTTTAGTGGGGATATGCAAAGCGGCGGCCATGTGTGCTTTGGCTGTCGCGGTTTCCACGCTCCCGAAACGCGTGTCGTGATTGCGCTGCATATACAGCAGATGTCCGCCGTCATCGACTACGGCGATAGCCACTTTCCATTCATTGGCTAGCGCCTCGGCCTCGGCAGCAGCGGCGACGCGTTTTGCGTCGGCCAGTGTGAGAACGGGTTTGTTCATCTATTACTCCAGCTGCAAATAAAACATCGGAACTCTCCCTTACTCCCGAGATGGAAGGGGGAGGTCATTTTGAGGTTAGGCCAGCACTGCGAATACTTTGTCGCGAATCGAATCTACGCTACCCACGCCGGGAACATGCACGACTTTGGGCGCTTTCGCGTCGCCGGATTTTGCCCAAGCGGTGTAGTAATCCACCAGCGGCTTGGTTTGCTCGTGGTAGACGTTCAGGCGCTTGATGACGGTATCTTCGGCATCGTCGGGGCGCTGCACCAGATCTTCGCCGGTCACATCGTCTTTGTCGGCAACCTTGGGCGGATTAAATATGGTGTGGTAAGTGCGACCTGAGGCTAGGTGAACGCGGCGTCCGCTCATGCGCTGCACGATCTCGCTGTCGGCCACGTCGATTTCCACAACATAGTCGATACGAATATCGGCATCTTTCATCGCTTGCGCTTGCGGGATGGTGCGCGGGAAGCCGTCGAACAAAAAGCCGTTAGCGCAATCCGCTTCTTTGATGCGCTCTTTTACCAGATTGATAATGATGTCGTCCGACACCAGACCCCCCGCATCCATGATCTTCTTCGCGGCCACGCCGAGCGGTGTACCCGCTTTGACGGCCGCGCGCAGCATGTCGCCCGTTGATATTTGCGGGATGCCGAATTTTTCTTTGATGAGGTTCGCCTGCGTGCCTTTGCCTGCGCCCGGTGCGCCCAGAAGTATGACTCTCATGATGTTGCTCCCTGTGTGAGTGAAGATTCGAATAGTGCCCGCGCCGCGAGTAGATTCGCTTCCGTATCAACCCCGCTGGGCGGTGCATCCTGCGTGATGGTGACGCCGATTTTGTAGCCATGCCAGAGCGCACGCAGCTGCTCCAGCGCTTCGATCTGCTCGATGGCGGCAGGAGCCAGTTGGCCGAAAGCGCGCAGGAAGCTGACGCGGTAGGCGTAGATGCCGATATGCCTCAGGACGGGCAGGTCTGGCGGTAGTGCAGCGCCCTGAGCAAAAGTATCGCGCGGATAAGGTATCGGTGCGCGGCTGAAATACAACGCGTTGCCGTCCTTATCCAGCACCGCTTTGACGATGTTCGGGTTGCGCATCGCTTCTTCATCGTGGATGGGGTGACAGGCGGTGGCGATGGCGCATTCGGGATGTCCGTGCAGGTGTTGAGCCACAGCGCGGATCAATGCGGGTGGGATCAGCGGTTCATCACCCTGCACGTTCACCACGATGGTGTCGTCCGTCCAGCCTTGCTGCGCCACCACTTCGGCGATGCGGTCGGTGCCGCTGCTGTGGTCGGCGCGCGTCATGCAGGCCTTGAAGCCGTGCGCAGCGGCGGCGCTCAGGATGGGCGCATGGTCGGTGGCGATGATGATCTGTTGTGCGCCGCTTTGTGCCGCTTGTTCCGCCACGCGCACCACCATCGGCTTGCCGCCTATCTCCAGCAGCGGTTTGCCGGGCAGACGGGTAGAGGCGAAGCGGGCGGGAATGACGACGTGAAAAGCGGGCATCAGAGTTTTTCGATTTCTTCCGGGGAGAGTTTGCGTGCTTCGTCGGCCAGCATCACCGGAATGTCGTCTTTGATGGAGTAGGCCAATTTGTCTGCCTTGCAGATCAATTCCTGTTCGGCCTTGCGATAGATCAGCGGCGATTTGCACAGCGGGCAAACTAAGATTTCGAGAAGCTTGGCGTCCATTATGGTTTTATCTTTTCTATGATGAGTTGGGCGAGAGCCGGATCAATTCGCGCATCCACACGCAACACCCAGCATTGCTCGGTGGCGAATGCGGCACATTTTACCGCATCTTTTTCCGTCATGAGTATCGCATCGGCGTCGCTGAACGCAATATCGGCAGCGGTGTAACGGTGATGGTCGGGGAAGGCGTGTGTCTGTGCGTCGAGTCCCAGCTGTTTGAGGTGGGTGAAGAAGCGTCCGGGATGCCCGATGCCCGCGATGGCATGGACGCGCTGTCCGGCGAACGCGGCGGCAGTACATGTCGTGTTCGGATTGAGCAGGTTATAAAACAGCGAACCATCGAGTTGCATGGCATATTCATCACCTGTCGCTGTGCCGCTGTTGATGACCACGATGTCCACCGTGTGCAAACGCGACACCGGTTCGCGCAGCGGCCCCGCCGGAAGCAGCAGCCCGTTGCCGAAACGTCGCTTGCCGTCTATTACCACGATCTCGATGTCGCGCTGCAAACGGTAGTGCTGCAAGCCGTCATCGCTCAGGATGACGTCGCACTCCGGGTGGGCTTGCAGCATTGCCTGTGCCACCGCAGGACGGTCACGGCCTATCCACACCGGACACAGGTCGCGCTGCACCATCAGCAGGGGTTCGTCGCCTACCTCGTCGGGCGAGTCGTTCAGGACTACAGCGCGGGGAGCGTTCAATGGGGTTTGTCTGGCCTTGCTATAGCCACGGCTGATGATAGCGGGATGCCAACCTTCATCCAGCAATCGTTGCGCCAGCCATAAGGTGAGTGGAGTTTTGCCGGTGCCGCCGACGCTGATGTTGCCGACGATGATGACGGGAACGGGAAGCCTGATGCTGCGCAACGCACCAGTGCGGTAGAGCGTGCGGCGTACGGCGACCAGCACAAGGAAGAGCAGGCTCGCGGGCCAGAGCAGTAGATGGAAAGGCGTGATGTGGTACCAGTATTTTTCCAGCCCGTTCATGCGGTTATTGAACGTTTACTTCGCCGGGTTTTGCGTGGTGAACGTGATTCGCCCGAATCCGGCTACCCGTGCGGCTTCCATGATATTGATCACGGATTGATGAGGGGCTTTGGCATCGGCGCTGATGATGATGGTCGGTTCTGCTTCATCTCCGGCAGCCTTGCGCAATGTCTGCGCAAAATTGTCTATGCCGGAGAATGTGGCGTGTGTGTTGTTGATCGCGTATTGCTCGGACGAATCCACTGCCACGACAATCTGTTTGTTGGCTGTGCCGCTGCCTGATTCGCCTGCGGCTTTGGGTAAATTGATCTGCAACTCGGCATATTTCGCGTAACTGGTGGTGACCATCAGAAAGATCAGGATCACCAGCAATACGTCGATCATCGGGATCAAATTGATCTCCGGCTCATCCCGGGTGCGGCCGCGTTGGAAATTCATTTGCGTTCGCCGTGTACGATTTCTACTAATTTGATGGCTTGCTGTTCCATCTCGAAGGTGAGGCTATCCACCTTGGCGCGGAAATGGCGGTAGAAGATCATGCTGGGAACGGCAACGATCAAACCGAACGCCGTGTTGTATAGCGCAACCGAAATGCCGTGCGCCAACTCTGCCGGATTGCTGCCGCCCGCGTTCTGCGCGCCGAAAATCTCGATCATGCCGACCACTGTGCCGAACAGCCCGAGCAGTGGGCTGATGGAAGCGATGGTGCCCAGCGTAGTGAGAAAGCGCTCCATCTCATGGCTGCTTGCGCGTCCGGCTTCTTCGATGGACTCTTTCATAATCTCGGGAGGGTTCTTGATATTTTTCAGTCCCGCAGCGAACACGCGCCCCAGCGGAGAGCCGTCGCTTAACTTTTTAAGCATCTGCGCGCTGACACCGCTTTGCTTCAGCTCCTTGACGGTTTCGTCCAGCAAGCCGGAAGGGGCGATGCTGTTGGAGCGCAGGAAAATCAGACGTTCCGCGATCAGCGCCACAGCGACGACGGATGCGGCGATCAAAAACCAAATGGGCCAACCGGCAGCTTCGACAATAGTGAACACGCAACTTCTCCAGATATGCTTAAATTCGCGAAGCGCGAACTGTATCTTGTCGCCTCTGATTGAGCAAGATTCATCCTGCATGCGACCCATAATTTCGGCTAACTCTGCACGGCATAAGCGGTTTTTGGTTTATGCACAAAAACTGTGGATAACTTTGTGGATGATTGTGATGGAGCAGGGGCTATCCCCTAGGTAAATAACGGTTTTTACAGGATTGCCTAATTTTTGCACTTGAGTTAAGTTGTTATAAAACAATGAGTTGTTGTAAGTTGCAATTGGTGAACATGGGGATATCCTCGCCAAGTGCCGTCAATGCTGGGGTTGTGCATTATTTTGGATTGTCAATATGCTATTGGGGTTAATTTTAGGAAAAATTGACTGTAAATAACTCATGTTTTCCTAAGCGATTGTCAGCAAAAGAAATTCAGATATAGGGGGGGCGGGTAAGTTGGTGTAGGGTGCATTCCATGAACCGTGGTGCGCCAAAGGTAGGCAATCCGTAGCCAACCAAAGGTAGGGCGGAATTGACACCGCAAAGCACACCCTAATCCCCCCGTTTTCATGCGAATGATTAAATAGTTTGGAAAAAAATGAGTTTTGATAAAAATACAGTGTTGAGTGTGCGCGAGTTCAACTCGGCGGCGAAGCAGGTGATAGAGGCGGGGCTACCGCTGGTATGGGTGCGCGGCGAGATTTCGAATTTCGTGGGCGCAGCTTCCGGGCACTGGTATTTTTCTTTGAAGGACGAAGCGGCGCAGGTGCGCTGCGTGATGTTCCGCCACAAAAGCCAGTATCTGGATTTCAAACCCGCGAACGGTATGCAGGTCGAGGTGCTGGCCTTGCCGACGCTGTACGAGGCACGCGGCGATTTTCAGTTGACCTTGGAGAAAATGCGTCCGGCTGGACTGGGGGCGCTGTACGAAGCGTTCGAAAAGCTCAAGCGCAAACTGGAGCAGGAGGGGCTGTTCGATGCGGAGCGCAAACGCGCGTTACCGTTCTTGCCGCGCCAGATCGGTATAGTAACTTCGCCGCAGGCGGCGGCATTGCGCGATGTGTTGCGCACGCTGGCGAACCGTATGCCGGGCATTCCGGTGGTGCTGTATCCCACGCCGGTGCAGGGCGAAGGGGCGGGGCAGAAGATCGCCGCTGCCATCCGCGCGGCGAACGAACGCGGCGAATGCGATACGCTGATCGTGTGTCGCGGCGGCGGCAGCATCGAGGATTTGTGGGCGTTCAACGAGGAGGTGGTAGCGCGGGCGATTGCGACCAGCCGCATTCCGGTGGTGAGCGGGGTAGGGCACGAGACTGACTTTACCATCGCCGATTTTGTCGCCGATTTGCGCGCCGCCACGCCGACCGCCGCCGCGCAAGCCGCTGCGCCGGACGGCGCAGAGCTGGGGCAACGTTTGCAACACAGTGCAGCGCGACTTGCGCGCGCTTCGATGCGCCGCTTCGAGCAGCACATGCAACAACTGGATTATCTGCAACGGCGCTTGGTTCATCCGGCGCAGCGCATGCAGCAGCAGCGCCAGCATCTGGAACAATTACAGCAGCGCTTGCAACTGGCGCAAGCTCACGCCGTGCAACACCAGCAGTGGCGCTGGCAGGCGTTGCGTCAAAGATTGCGCGCGGTGCGTCCCGATGTGGCGGAATTGCAAATGCGGCAAACGGGTTATGCGCATCGCCTGCACGAGGTTATGGCGCACAACTTGGAGCGTCGCGCATCGCGCCTCACTACCTTGCAGCAGCATTTGCAGCATCTCGACCCCAGACAAGTATTGGCGCGTGGCTACAGCATGGTGCGCGACGAACACGGCAAGATCGTGGTGGACAGCGCGCAAATTGCCCTAGGTGCAAGGCTTGATGTGACGTTCGCGCAGGGGTGGGCGCGTGCCGAGGTGAAGGAAAAGGGCGGTAATAGAACCTGAAACTGAGCGAGCCTTGCTCGCGATATTGTGACTATTCGCGAGCAAGGCTCGCTCTTACGAAGATACGCTCACGTTTTGTCATGCGAGGTGATTCACCCCGTTCAATGGGATAGAATTCGCGCCGTCTATAAATTCCTGTGCTGCCCTCCGTTGATCATTCATGCTCAATTTCTTTAAGCGCCTGACCCCGTTACAAGCCACATTGCTGCTGATAGCAGCGAGTATGCTGTTGCGTTTATTTTCGTCCAATGCGGTGGGGTTGAGCGTGGACGAAGCGCACTATGCGCTTTACGGTTTGCATATGGACTGGAGCTATTTCGACCATCCGCCGATGATCGGTTGGCTGCAAGCCGCCGCGTTGCAGTTCGGCGATTCAAACTTGGCGATGCGTGTTGTGCCGATGTTGTTGTTCGCCTGCACGAGCTGGGTGCTGTACCGCGTGACGCTCACTCTGTTCCCGCATGAAACGCCGTGGATGGGATTTACCAGCGTTGCGCTGCTGAATTCGGGGGTGATGTTCCAACTGATCGGCATGTCCATGTTGCCGGACACGCCACTATTGTTGCTCGGTTTGTCGCTGCTGTGGGTGCTGCACGGGGTGATGGTCGCAGGCCGCGCGCAGCACTGGTTATGGCTGGGCGTGCTGCTGGGGCTGGCCGCGCTGTCGAAATACACCGCCATCACTTTGCTGGCGACCGTGTTGCTGGCGCTGGTCATGAGCAGGCAGTGGCGTCAGTTGCGCAGTCCGTGGCCTTGGCTGGCAGTGTTGCTGGGCGCCTTGCTGATCTTGCCCATCCTGTATTGGAACTATCGCCACGATTGGATTTCTTTCGCCTATCAATTGCATCACGGTACGGGTAAGCCGAGTTGGGAATTGCAGCGCTTTCTGCTTTCGCAGGCTGCGCAAATTCTGGCTTACGGCCCCGGCTTGGTGCTGTTCGGTTTGATCGCGATTGCCGCTTCCTTGCGATACTGGCGCGAAAGCGGCGTGTGGATGTGTTTTTCGCTGGCCTTGCCGGTATTGTTGTTGTTCGGCTGGGGCGGCGGTTATGAAATGACGCTACCGCATTGGACTGCGCTCGGCTGGGCCGGGCTGGCACCGCTCACTGCATATTGGCTGCATCGCCATTGGAGTTTGCTTTGGGTGCGCATCGGGGCGTGCAGCGCTGCTGTATATGCCGTTGTGGCAATCGCACTGGTATTTAGCGAGCTCATCTCGCCCTGGATGCCGTTCAAAGACAACGCCAATCCGATGCGCGATCTGTACGGATGGGAGCAGGCCGCACAGCGTGCCGAACAGCTGCGCGTGCAGATGAGTGCCGAAACAGCAGAGCGCGCGCCGTTGTTGTTCACCAGCAATTGGACCTACGCCAGCCGTTTGGCGTGGTACGCACGCCCCTCTCCGGTTCAGGTAATGGACACACGTTACGATCAGTTCGATGTGTGGTTCGGCTCGCCGCAGAACGGTGCGCGCGGTATTTTAGTGCTGTGGCCCGATCAGCACGCAGCCCCCGCGACCGGCGCTGTCGGGCAGTTTACCGCGTGCGAGCTGCGTGATAGTCTGCCCGTCCGCTCAAACGGGCATCTGGTTTCCACCTTCTCTTTTTATGCCTGTCATGGATTTAAAAACTAACACCGGTTTGCCAGCCTCGACTTCGTCGTCTGCCTGGATGTGGGGTGTGCCGCTGTTCGCCGCGTTGGCTTTGGCGATCCTGCTGGCGACGGACAGCAATGTAGCGTTGTTCGAGTTTTTGAACCGGCTCATGGCTTACGCCAGCGATATGTGGTGGAGCCATGTCACCGTTTTGGGCGACACTTCGCTCGCGCTACTGCTCATGTTGCTGCTGCTGGGGCGGCGTCCTGATTTGGTTTGGCAGTTCGTATTGGCGGCAGTGTTCGCGTCGCTGTGGTCACAGGGAATGAAGGAATTGTTCTCGTCGCTACGCCCTCCGGCGGTATTGCACGAGGGCACTTTTCATCTTATCGGGCCTATGCTGGAGTTCAACTCCTTTCCTTCCGGGCACACGACGACGATCTTCGTGCTGGCAGGGCTGTTCTGCGCGCAGCCGCTGAGTGATCGGCTCAAGTGGCTGGCGCTGACGCTGGCTGTTTTGGTGGGGCTTTCGCGCATCGCCTGCGGTGTGCATTGGCCGCAAGACGTGCTGGGCGGGATGTTCGGCGGCTGGCTTTCTGCGGTTGCAGGCGTATGGCTGGCGCAGCGCTGGCATGCCGGTTTGAATGTGTGGTTCCAGCGTATGCTGGCTGTGTTGATCACTGTGCTGGCGCTGTGGACGATGTTTTATTACGACAATGGACTGCCCGGTACTTGGCTGTTCCAGTTTGTCATCGCTCTGGCGTGTCTGCTTGGATCGCTCAAAGGACAATACCGTTTGTTTAAAATTGGATGATTATTAACATGCAACTCGCTTTAAAAATCGATGTAGACACCTATCGCGGCACACGCGAGGGCGTGCCGCGTTTGCTTGACGCACTCAAACGCCACAATGCACAGGCGAGCTTCTTCTTCTCGCTCGGCGCCGACCGCAGCGGACGCGGGATATTCGGCAAAGCCCCGCGCGTTTCGCGTTTGTCGCATTACGGCATCAAAACCATGCTGTACGGGACGCTGTTGCCGTCCCCCGATATCGGACGTACCTGTGCGGATATTATGCGCAGCGTGCGCGAACAGGGCTATGAAACCGGCGTGCACTGTTTCGAGCATGTACGCTGGCGCAATCATGCGGCGAGCAAAGATGCCGAATGGACGCAGCGCGAGATGCAATTGGCCGTTGAGCGTTTCACCGAGATATTCGGCGAGGCGCCGAAAGCTCATGCCGCAGCGGGCTGGCAGATGAACCGCGATGCGTTCCGGCTGACCCAGCGTTTGGGTTTCGATTACGCTTCCGACACGTGCGGCACGCACCCGTTCATTCCTACCTGGGATGCCGAGATCATCGCGTGCCCGCAGTTGCCCACCACCTTGCCCACGCTGGACGAGCTTCTTGCGCGTAACGGCATCACTCTCGAAAACGTGGTGCAACATCTCTTGGCGTTTACCGCGAACCCTTCAGCAACCGGGCATGTGTTTACCCTGCGGGCCGAAATGGAGGGCGGGAAATGGCTGCCCGTGTTCGAGCAATTGTTGGACGGATGGAAAGCGCAAGGCTACGATCTGGTCTCGTTGCGCCAGTATCTGGAAGGCATAAAGGACACATTGCCCCGGCATGCGGTTAGAATGGGCGAGATGAAAGGGCGGGTCGGCGTGCTGGCAATACAAGCTGAGCCTTAAGATTTTTTTGTGCTGTGCCGAAGATGTCTGCCGAGTCTCTTTGTGGGGAGGTGCCATGCAACAAGAAAAAAAGAGTTTAGATAACTGGGTTAGTTTTCTGAGCCAGACCGAGCTCCCTATGCTGAAACAGACCGCCCGTGATCTGGGCACCTTGCTGGATGATCCGAACAAGCTCAGCGCGCGCAAGGTGGCACTGGTGATCGCGGTCGACCCCATGTTGACAGTCAAAGTTTTACGCTATTTGCAAACGCATAAACATCGCAGCCAAACCAACGAGGTCGTTCAAGTCGAACAAGTGCTCATCATGATGGGCGTGGAAGCTTTCTTCCATAAGATACCCCCCAAGCCGCTGGTACAAGAAGTGTTGCAGGGACACACGGATGCGCTCATCCAATTATTGCATGTGATCCATCGTTCGCATCGTGCTTCCGAATATGCCTTCGATTGGGCGGTGCGCTTGAGCGACCTGCATTACGAAGAGGTGCGCATCGCCGCGCTGTTGCACGACCTGGCCGAAATGCTGATGTGGTGTTTCGCACCGCAGGAGATGCTGGAAATCAGAGAGCTACAGTTGCAAGATAAAACTCTGCGCACTCGTGCCGCTCAGGAGCAAGTGTTCGGGTTCAACTTGCTCGACATGCAAAAACAACTGGTCAAAAACTGGGAGCTTCCCCAGCTGCTGCTGACGTTGATGGATGATGCCTGCGCCAACCATCAGCGCGTGCGCAATGTCATTTACGCGGTCAATCTGGCACGCCATTCCGCCAATGGCTGGGACGACGCGGCGCTGCCTGACGACTACACGGATATAGCCGGGCTGTTGCGCATGACGCCCGAACACGTGACGCTGATGCTGGGAGCTGAGGCCGGTATTTTGTGCGATACGAACAAGCAGCATTCGCCAGAAGTTAAGTCCTGATTTTATTTCGCAGCCAAGCCTGCTTCGATGCTCGCGCATACTCGCGCATACAGGTCGGGGGCAAGGCAATCCAGTTCGATGTTGTCCGGCATGCCGCGTAACCAGGTGAGCTGACGCTTGGCTAATTGGCGTGTGGCGGCGATACCTTTTTCCAGCAGCTCGCTCTCATCGATTTCACCCTCTATATATTCCCAAGCCTGTCGGTAGCCGACGCAGCGCATCGAAGTCATGTCGCGGTGCAGCGGATATTTCTCGCGCAGCATGCGCAGTTCACCCAGCAAACCTTGTTTCAGCATATCCGCAAAGCGTGTGGCGATGCGCTGGTGCAGCATCGCGCGGTCGGAGGGTACGAGTGCGACAGAGTGGATGCGGTAGGGCAGCGGGTCTTGTTCCTGATGTTTGATCAGCACGGACAGCGGCTGGCCGCTGAGGAGATAGACCTCCATCGCGCGCTGGATGCGTTGCGTGTCGGTGGTATGCAGGCGTGCAGCCGTTTCTGCATCGACCTGAGCAAGTTTTGCGTGCAGGTGCTCGATGCCGTGCTGCGCGATCTCGGCATCGAGTTCGGCGCGCAGCTCGGCATCCGCCTGCGGCAAGGGGCTCAAGCCTTCGCGCAGCGCCTTGAAATACAGCATGGTGCCGCCTACCAGCAGGGGCACCTTGCCGCGCGCGGTGATGTCTGCCATCAGGCGCAGCGCATCGTGGCGGAAGGCCGCAGCGGAATAGGCCTCGGTCGGGGCGACGATGTCGATCAGATGATGCGGCGCGCGCGCGAGCGTGGCAACATCCGGTTTGGCCGTGCCGATGTCCATGTCGCGAAACACCAGCGCGGAATCCACGCTGATGAGCTCAACCGGTAAATGTTGGACGAGCTCCACCGCGATGCCGGTCTTGCCGCTGGCGGTGGGGCCCATCAAAAAGATTGCAGGGGGATGCTGGCTCACGTCAGCTCCTTGTCGCGCGTCTCATGAAGCACCAGTGCCGCCAACACACTGATCGCCGCCGCCACCGAGATATAGCCTCCCACCCAACTAAGTCCGCCATGCTGCACCAGCTGTTGCGCGATGTACGGTGCCAGCGATGCGCCGAGGATGCCGCCCAGGTTGTAGGCCGCACCCGCACCGGTGTAGCGCACAGAAGTCGGGAATAACTCCGGCAACAGCGCCCCCATCGGCGCGAAGGTCGCACCCATCAGGAACAGTTCGAGCGAGAGGAAAGCGGTGATTAAAAACGGCGAACCGCTGCCCAACATCGGCTCCATCAAAAAGCCGGAGAGCAATGCCGCACTGCCCGCCACCAGCAACACCGGACGGCGTCCGTAGCGGTCGCCCGCCATGGCCGAGAGCGGCGTGGCGGCGGCCATGAAAATCACCGCGATGCACAGCATGCCGAGGAATTGCGGGCGAGGAATATGCAGCGTGGTGACACCATAGCTCAGCGAGAACACGGTGGAGATGTAGAACAGCGCGTAGCACACCACCATGAGCAATGCGCCCAAGATCAGCTGTTTGCTGTGATGCGCGAACAGTTCCACCAAGGGCATTTTTACAGCCGGATGATGTTTCTGCGCCTGCGTGAACACCGGTGTCTCTTCCAGTTTTAGCCGAACGTACAACCCGATCACCACCAGCACCGCGCTGGCAAGAAACGGAATGCGCCAGCCCCATGCGCGGAATTCTGCATCGTCCAGTGTATTCGCCAGCAACAAAAAGCTGCCCACCGCAAACAGGAAACCGACCGGAGGGCCAAGCTGCGGGAACATGCCGAACCAGCCGCGTTTTCCCTTGGGCGCATATTCCGCCGCCAGCAAAGCCGCGCCGCCCCATTCGCCGCCGAGGCCGATGCCCTGCCCGAAACGCAGCAGACACAGCAGCGCAGGCGCAGTCCAGCCGACCATCTCGTAACTCGGCAGCATGCCGATCAGCACGGTGGAGATACCCATCACCAGCAGCGATGCCACCAACGTCGTCTTGCGTCCGACCCTGTCGCCGAAATGCCCGAACAGCAACGCGCCGAACGGACGCGCGAGGAAGGCGATACCGAAAGTGAGGAAAGCGTTTAGCGCTTGCACCGCCGGATCGCTGTTGGGGAAAAACACCGGCCCGATCACCATCGCCACCGCGAGGCCGTAGATGTAGAAATCGTAGAACTCGATGGCAGTACCGATGAAGCTGGCGAAGGCGATGCGGATGATCGTGGAGTTAGCCATTCTTTTCAACAATATGAGTAGGAATGCCATCAATGCTTTGTTGGTTTTTTTCTTCCCAGTAACTTTTTAGTCCGTCTTCCCCTTTTTTGACTGCCCAATCGGAAAGCAATTCGCGTTCTCCGACATAGTTGAAATAAGGGACTGCCATGCCGCAGGAAGATTGCACAAAATCGATTGATAGGTCGAATATCTGTCGAGCACCGGGTAGTGGCTTGAACATGCCGAATAGCTCTTCCCATTCTGTGTCGTTTTTGTGTATCACCTTGGCTGAGCCATAAAAACGCAGGATCAGTGGCTCTCCTTCGAAAGCACAGAACATGATTGTCATGCGCGGGTTTTGCTGTACATGAGCTGAAGTTTCATTGCCGCTGCCGGTGACATTAAGCCAAATGACCCGTGACTCACTCAAGACCCTAAAAGAATCCATGCCCTTGGGGGAAATGTTTACGCGGCTGTCCGCAGTTGCTGTCCCGACAAAGAACATCTTTTGCTGGGAGATAAACTGAATATCTTTATTTGAGAGTTCGTTATATTGCCGCCCCATTGTTATTCCTTTTTGAAAAGTTTGATTACTTTCCGCGCATAAACATCGCATCCAATTCCGCCAGCGAAATCGGGAACCATGTCGGTCTGCCGTGGTTGCACTGGTCGGCGCGTTCGGTCTGTTCCATCTCGCGCAGGATGCTGTTCATCTCGGGCAGGCTGAGTTGTTGGTTGGCGCGCGCGGCGGCTTCGGCGTGGGCTTGTTTGAGCATGGCGGGCATGGCGCGCACGGCCAGCTCGCGTAGGGCGCAATAACCAACGGGCATTGCGCCGAATGTGTGAAACCTAAACATCCGGTGCAATGCGCTACGCTTATTGCACCCTACATGATTCTGGAACCATGTAGCCTGCCACGATTGGACTGGTTGGCGCACGCGCATCATATTTTCTCAATAATGGTACCGGCATTGCGCCACCAGCACGATGTCGTCCTGCACGGTATAGACCAAGCGGTGCTCTTCATCGATGCGGCGCGACCAGAAACCGGACAGGTGGTGCTTGAGCGGTTCCGGTTTGCCTATGCCCTCAAACGGTGCGCGCCGGATGTCGCGCAGCAGGGTGTTGATGCGCTTGAGGGTGGCCTTGTCGTGACTTTGCCAGAACAGGTAATCCTCCCACGCTTGATCGGAAAATTTAATCGGCATCTTCGGCCAGCTCGCGTTGCGTGCCGCCTTGGGTTACCAGTTGCTCGATGGAGTCGATCAGGCGTTTGGCATTTTTCGGGCTGCGCAACAGGTAGGCGGTTTCTTCCAGTGCATTGAAGTCTTGCAAGGACATCATTACCACCGGGTTGCCGGTCTGCCGGGTGATTAACACCGGTGCGCGGTCTTCCGTAACCTTGTTCATGATTTCGGACAGATGCTGGCGGGTGTGACTATAACTAAGGGCTTCCATGCTTTTCTCCAGAAGTTGCATTGTACAAATAATAGTACAATTTCGGGCGTAGGGCAATCAGGGGGACGCGAAGTCTTTCCCTGTGCCTCATATCCTGAATCCTTTATTTCCCGCGCATAAACATCGCATCCAACTCCGCCAACGAAATCGGGAACCATGTCGGTCTGCCGTGGTTGCACTGGTCGGCGCGTTCGGTCTGTTCCATTTCGCGCAGGATGGCGTTCATCTCGGGAATGCTGAGTTGCTGGTTGGCGCGCACGGCGGAATGGCAGGCGAGGGTGGCGAGCAATTCGTTGCGGCGTTCGGTGAGGGCGCGGCTGGCGCCGAACTCGCGCAGTTCGTGCAGCACTTCGCGGGCGGCGGCTTCGGCGTGGGCTTGTTTGAGCATGGCGGGCATGGCGCGCACAGCCAGTGTGGTAGGCGAGATCGGTGCGAGGTCGAAGCCTAATTTTTCGAGCGCTTCCTGTTCTTCTTCGACGGTGGCGACATCCAGTGTGTCGGCGTGAAAGGTCACGGGGATCAGCAGCGGTTGCTTGGGAATCTGTTGTCCATCCATCGCGGTCTTCAATTTTTCATACACGATGCGCTCGTGCGCGGCGTGCATATCCACGACGACCAAACCGTTTTCGTTTTGCGCGAGGATGTAGATGCCGGAGAGTTGGCCGAGCGCGTAGCCGAGGGGGTGTTCTGCCTGCGCGCTGAAGCTTGGAGAGCTAAACCCCCTCATTCCCCCCCTGTCAGGGGGGAAGTTGGCTCCTCCCCTGACAAGGGAAGGTTGGGAGGGGTTTGCATTTGCTGTTTGCGCTTCCCACAGGCGATAAGTCGCCTGCTGTTGCGCGGCTCCGAACGGGATGCGTTGTTGTTGGGTGGGCGCGAACGATGTGGTGGTTTGTTCTTCGCGCGATGCGGTGATTGGTGTTGCTGCGGCTTGTGCCATCGTCGCACCTACCGCCTGTTGCAGCGAATGGAACACGAACTGGTGGATGCCCTGGCTTTCGCGGAAGCGCACTTCGCTCTTGGCCGGATGCACGTTCACGTCCACCTGTTCCGGGGGTATGTCGAGGAACAGCACGAAGGCGGGATGGCGCTGGTGGTGCAAAATATCCTGATAAGCCTGGCGCACTGCATGCATCAACACTTTGTCGCGCACGAAGCGGCCGTTCACGAAAAAATATTGCTCGTCGCGCGAAGAGCGCGAGTAGGCGGGCAGGGCGGCGATGCCGTACATGTGCAGTGCGCCGATCTGGCGCTCGACGGCGACGGCGTGTTGTCCGAATTCCGCGCCGAGGATGGCGGTGATGCGCTGCGCCAGATTTTGCGCGGGCAACTGCCACACCATGCGCCCGTTGTGCTGCAACGAAAACGCGACATCGGGACGCGACAAGGCGATGCGTTTGAATGTTTCGTCGCACCAGGCGAATTCGGTGTTTTCGCTTTTGAGGAATTTGCGCCGCGCCGGGGTGTTGAAATACAACTCGCGCATCTCGATGCTGGTGCCCTGCGCGTGCGCTGCCGGAGCAGCAGGGCTTTGTGTGCCGTCCACGGCTTCGATTTTCCACGCGTGCGGCGCTTCAGAGTGGCGGCTGGTGAGTGTGACTTGTGGCGCTGCAAATCGTCGAGCGAAGCGATCTTGCTGGTGGCGTGGCGCATCAGCGCCAGCGGCAGTTGTTCCGGTGCGATGCCGCCGCCGTTGTCGCGCACGCGCAGCAGTTTGATGCCGCCGCCTTCAAGTTGCACGGCGATGTCCGTCGCCCCCGCATCCAGGCTGTTTTCCAGCAGCTCTTTCAGCGCGGAGGCGGGGCGTTCGATCACCTCGCCGGCAGCGATCTGGTTGATGAGGAGGTCGGGGAGGAGTTGGATGGTAGACATGGCGCGGCATTATAGCGGAGGGGCTGCGTCATAATGCGATTCAAACATCGGGTATCATCCGAACCCGTATCGCCATGCTCCCTGGGCATTGAACGAATATAAATCCGCCTTGTCTGTTGTGAGCGTTGAATACGAATAGACCAATGAACCTGCCCTTACCAAAAAATTTTGCGCTGGCGATTTTTCTCGTGTGCGTTGTGAGCACGGGTGTAAATGCGGGCGAAATTCCAGCGCCGCAGCCCTGCAAGGCCGTGGCCGAGAGCGACGCTTTGGGCTTGGCCGATGTGGTGGAACTCGCGCTGTGCGGCAACCCGCAAACGCGCGAGGTGTGGGCGAATGCGCGCTATCAGGAGGCGCAACTGGCAATCTCCCGAGCCGCATATCTGCCCACGTTGAACGGTACTCTTGGTGTGACGCGCAGTTATAGCGACAGAGCCGGTGCGGTTTCTCCGCTCGACACTAAAAGTGCGGCGCTGACGCTGTCCTACTTGATCTACGATTTCGGTGCGCGCGGTGCCGCGCTGGAGAATTCGCGGCAGCTGCTCGCCGCCGCTGCGGCCACGCAGGACAACACGGTGCAGACGGTTTTTCTTGCGGCAGTGCAAGCCTTCTATCAAGTGCAGGCGGCGCAGGCCGCACTGGCTTCGGCGAAAGAGGCGGAGCGCTCCAATGCCGAAAGTCTGAAAGCGGCCACCTTGCGCAATACGGTGGGCTCGGGTGCGCCGGCGGACAGGCTGCAAGCGCAGACCTCGTATTCGCAAGCCAGCCTCAACCGTATTCAGGCCGAAGGAAATCTGCGCAGCGCGCAAGGCAATTTGGCCAACGTGATCGGGCGCGATGCCAACCGACCTATCCAGCTGATCGCGACCGGCGCGATTGAGCTGTCCGCCGATTTCGAGCGCGTTGTGGATGCATTGATCGCCACAGCGCGTGAGCGCCGCCCCGATCTGCTGGCCGCCGAGGCGCAAATAAGTGCCGCGCAGGCCAATGTCGATGCAGTGCGCACGGGCGATATGCCGACCATCACGTTCGGTGCCACGGCGACGAATTCGCGCAGCGATGTGACTGCGCCGGGCAACGCCTATGATATGTCGCTGAAGCTGAATGTACCGATTTATTCCGGGCGCGCGGCCACCAACCGCGTGTATGCCGCAGAAGCCCAGGTGGAAACCAGGCGCGCACAACGTGATCGCCTGAAACGCCAGATTGCGCTGGATGTTTGGAACGCTTATCAAAATTTGCAAACAGCCACGCAAAGTTTGCGCAGCACTGCCGATCTGGTGAATAGCGCGGAGCAATCCGAGCGCGTGGCGTCGGCGCGTTATCAGGCGGGCGTGGGAAATCTGCTCGATGTGCTGGTCGCACAAAGTGCGCTGGCGAGTGCGCGGCAACAACGCGTGCAAGCTTCCTATAATTGGAACATCTACCGCGCGACCCTGGCGCAGGCGATGGGCAGCCTAGACGTAATATTATTGTCTGCGCACAGCGCCGGACAATCAACAGAGAAGAGTCAGCCATGAAGAAGCCGTCCCGTTCACTACTCGCATTGATCGTACTAACGCTCGTTATCGCGGGAGGTGTGGTCGCCTATCGGCAGTTCTATGCGCCTGCCTCCGAGCCGCAATACAAAACGCAGGCGGTGGAAAAGGGCGAAGTTAAACAAGTCGTGTCGGCCAATGGCACGATCAATCCCGTGACGTTGGTAAATGTCGGCACGCAAGTTTCCGGCACGGTCAAAAAGCTATATGTCGATTTCAACAGCAAGGTGGAGAAGGGGCAGGTGCTGCTGGAGCTGGACGATGCTTTGCTGGCGGCGCAGCAGAAGCAAAGCAAAGCCAATGTGCAAAGCGCTGCCGCTTCTTTGGAGCTGGCGACTGCGAATGAGGGGCGTATGCGCAGCTTGTTCGAGCAGGCCTATGTTTCGCGCCAAGAGCTGGACACGACGGTACAGGCAAAAAAAGCCGCCGAGGCGCAGCTGCAGTTGGCGCGAGCCGTTGTGGAAAAGGATCTGGCCAATCTGGCGTATACGGTGATCCGTTCGCCGGTGTCGGGTGTGGTGGTTGATCGCACCGTGGATGTCGGGCAAACCGTGGCGGCCAGCTTGCAGACGCCGACGCTGTTCAAGATCGCGCAGGACTTATCCAAGATGCAGATCGACGCGAACTTTGCCGAGGCGGACATCGGCAATATCCGCGTCGGCCAAGCGGTGAAATTTACCGTCGATGCGTTCGCGGGTAGAAATTTCAAAGGCGAGGTCAGACAGATACGTCTCAGCCCCACCATCCAGTCGAACGTGGTGACTTACGACGTCGTGGTTAATGTGGACAACGCCGAGCAATTATTGATGCCGGGTATGACGGCTTATGTGAGCATCGCGGTGGAAGAACGTAAAGACGTGCTACTGGTTCCCAATGCCGCTCTGCGCTTTAAGCTTGCCAATGCGCAGGCCGTAAAAAAGAGCGGCGGCGATGCGGCCCCAAAGGCGGGCAAGCCCAAACATGATGCGTTCTCCGGCACGGTGTATGTGTTGCAAGGCGGCGCATTGGTTCCGCTCAGCGTGACGCTCGGCATCACGGACAATCGCAATACCGAAATCGTTAGCGGCGACCTTAAAGCGGGCGATCAGGTGGTAATCGGCGATGCGCTCGTCAGCAAATCGCAAACGAGCAACACTTCCCCGATGAGAAGAATGTTCTGATGAGTCAGGAAGTCATCCGCATCGAAGGACTGCACAAGTCTTACGAGACTTCCGCCGGGGCATTCCCCGCGCTGAAAGATGTCGCTCTGCTCATCGAGA
The DNA here is from genome assembly GCA_009773615.1 of Gallionellaceae bacterium. Taxonomy (GTDB): domain Bacteria; phylum Pseudomonadota; class Gammaproteobacteria; order Burkholderiales; family Gallionellaceae; genus PALSA-1006. The sequence goes on along the minus strand of WSYA01000034.1, from coordinate 21,871 downwards.
CGGGTGAGTTCGTCGCCATCATGGGGCCGTCCGGTTCCGGTAAATCGACCTTCATGAATATCCTCGGTTGTCTGGATGCGCCCAGTGCGGGTAACTATGTACTGGATGGCCGTCACGTCGCGCAATTGGATAAAGACGAACTGGCTTTATTGCGCAACCGCACCATCGGTTTTGTGTTCCAGGGCTTCAACCTGCTGCCGCGCATGTCCCTGCTGGAAAACGTTGCGCTGCCGCTGATCTACAGCGGCGTGAAACACGATGAACGCAAACGGCGCGCGCGCGACATGCTCGCCAAGGTGGGGCTGGGGCAATATTGCGATTCCATGCCCAACAAAATATCCGGCGGTCAGCAGCAGCGCGTGGCTATCGCGCGCGCGCTGATCAATCAGCCGCGCCTGCTGTTGGCGGATGAGCCGACCGGCAATCTCGACAGCCACACCAGCGAAGAAGTGATGGGGCTGTTCGAGGCGCTGAATCGGGAGGGCATCACCATCGTATTGGTGACGCATGAGCAGGACATCGCGCAGCACGCCAAACGGCAAGTGCGCTTCTTCGACGGGCGCATCGTCAGCGATCAGGTTACGCAACATGAGGTGACAGCATGATATGGGCGATGCTCGGTGAATCCTGGCGCGCGATGGGGGCGCACCGTTTGCGCACCTTGTTGACCATGCTGGGTATGGTGATCGGCGTGGGGGCGGTGGTGCTGATGATGTCGATAGGGCAGGGCGCGCAATTCGCCATCCAGCAGAGCATCAGCGCGATGGGCAGCAATCTGTTCGTGCTGCTTTCGGGTAGCAGCACCAGTGGCGGGGTGCGTTCCGGTGGCGGCGGTAATCTGACGCTGACTGTGGCCGATGCGGAGGCCATCGCCGAGCTGCCGGGTGTGCAGGCCGTGGCGCCCATCCATCCCGGCAATGCGCAGATTGTCTACGGCCCGAACAACTGGAATACTTCGGTCATCGGTACAACGCCGGATTATCTGGAAGTGAGATCGTGGCAGGTAGTGTCCGGTGCGGGGTTCACCTATTCCGATGTGCGTTCGGCCACCCGTGTGGCACTGATCGGCAAGACGGCGGCGCAGAATTTGTTCGGCGATGAAGACCCGGTCGGCAAGACAATACGCATACGCCAAAGCCCGTTCGTGGTGCTCGGTTTGTTGGGGGTGAAGGGGCAGGGAATGGACGGGCGCGATCAGGACGACACGATTCTCATTCCTCTCACGACAGCGCAGCGCAAAGTATTCGGCAGTCAATTTCCCGGCACGGTGCGCATGACCATGGTGCAGACCACCACACAAGAGGGCATGCCTGCGGTGGAGAGCGCGATGACCGAATTACTGCGCCAACGCCACCGCATCCGCGAGGGCATGGATAACGATTTCTTCCTGCGCAACCTCACCGCCGTGGCCGATTCCGCCGCAGAAAGCACGCGCGTCATGTCCTTGCTGCTCGGTGCGATTGCCTCCATTTCGCTCTTGGTGGGCGGCATCGGCATCATGAATATCATGCTGGTTTCGGTGATCGAGCGCACGCGCGAGATCGGCATCCGTCTAGCCATCGGTGCGCGCGAACGGGACATCATGCTGCAATTTTTGCTGGAGGCCATCATCATCTCGGTGGTGGGATGCTGCATCGGCGTGCTGGTCGGCATAGGCGGCGCGTTGCTGGTGAATGCGCTGAGCGACACCGCAGTGATCATTTCGTGGATGTCGGTGCTGATCGCGTTCGGCGTGGCGACTGCGACGGGCGTGTTCTTCGGTTTTTATCCCGCGAAAAAAGCGGCGCAACTCGATCCTATCGAGGCTTTGCGTTACCAGTAACTCTCTCCGCATTCTGGGGTGCGACAATTTGTCGCATTCCCAAGCATGTTTCTCCTCCCTACAATCCCCGCGCTTTATAAAAATAATTCAAGCTCAGGGGACGGGGATGCAAGGTAAAAAACTATTCGTGTTCAGCGTGATGGCGCTGGTGGTCAATCAGGTTTCGGGTGCGGCAGAGGACACGCCGATGCTGGATGAGGTGGTGGTGAGCGGCTCGCGCACTGCGGAAAAGCTATCCGAAACGCCGATGGCGATCGGGGTGGTAAGCGGGGAAACGCTCAAACGCGACAAGCCAAAAACGATGGGCGACGCGATCAACCGCATTCCCGGCGTAAGCTGGAACGATCTTGGCAACGAGCGGCACAGCATGGGTATACGCCAGCCCAATAGCACTAATGCGGTCTACCAATATCTGGAAGATGGCATCCCCATTCGCCCGCTGGGCGTGTTCAACCACAACTCCCTCAACGAAATGAACTTGTCTGGATCGGGGAGTGTAGAGGTGGTGAAAGGCGCGGTGTCTTCCCTATATGGCAGCAATGCCGTGGGCGGCGCGGTCAATTTTTTGACGGCGCGTCCTTCGCTGGATCCCTACTTTAGTGCGGGGGCGCGTTACGACAATGTGAACGCTTTCAGGCGCGGGGATATAGCCGCCAGCAATACTTGGGGAGACTTCGGGGCGCGGGTTTCAGCCTATAGCTCCCGCCGCGATAACAATAACTGGCAGATGAATAGCAAAGGCGCGAAAGATTCGATAACAGCGCGGGGCGACTACCTGTTGAGTGGAACGTCATTGCTGCACTCGGTGGTGACATACAGCAATCTGGATAGCGGGATGGTCGGGAGTGTGTTCGAGAATGACTATCGTACACGTCCCGGATTTAGCTACAACACCTTCACCTATCGCAAAGATAAAACGATGCGGGCCAATCTGGTATGGGAGGGGGAAACGCTTGCCAATGGCCAAACCACGGTCACTTTATTCGGGCGGCAAAATGATCACAGCCAATTGCCCAGTTACACCATTAGCGGCTGCACCGGCACCGGTGCGACAGCGACCTGCAAGGGAACAGAAAACAACAATCACGTAAGTTCGCTGGGCCTTGATTTGAAGCATCAGCAGGACTTTTCTTTCCTGTCGCAGCGTCTTATCGCCGGAGTGTATTTGACAATAGCAGCAATCCCTATTGGAGCAATAACCTCACCATCACCCGCGATAATGCCAGCGGTATTTATACCCGCTATGTGGCCGCTACATCGCAAGCCGGAGTGCGCAACTATCAAGCGGGCATCAACAATACCGCCTTGTTCGCGCAATATGAAATATCGCCGCTGGAGGCATTGCGAGTCGTGGCGGGTGTGCGCGATGATGCGATCCGTTACAACTTCACCAATAATCTGATGCCGGGAGCCAACTATGGCGCGCGCAATGAAACGCGCAGTTTTTCCCACACCAGTCCGAAGTTGGGGGCGACGTATTCGATAAGCAAGGAATCCAGTGTTTATACCAACATCAGTCAGGGTTTTACGCCGCCGGAAGTGTCGTCGCTTTACGGCGTTGCCGCGATTCCTGACTTGAAGGCGGCAACGTATAACAACTATGAGGTCGGCGCGCGCATCGCTTTTTTGGATGGCGCACTAAAATTGGATTCCGCTCTGTATCAGCTCGACGGGCAAGACACGATCTTGAGCTACACGATTGCACCGGGCAACAGTGTCAACCGCAACGCGGGAAGCACGCGTAGCCAGGGTTTGGAATTGGGCTTGAACTGGACGGGCGATAAATTCGATGCGCGGTTTGGTACCACCATTGCGAAGCATACTTTCGTGAGCTATCAGGTCTCTTCTACGCTGGATTACAGCGGGAAGGAAATGCCGCAAGCACCGAGCAATATCACCACTGCGGAAATCGGTTACAAGCCCGTTTCCAATGTGCGTGTCGCGTTAGAAATGGTGCAGCAAGGTGCTTATTGGATGAACAATGCGAATACGGTGCGTTATGACGGACACCGTTTGTTCAACTTGCGCGGCAGCTACGAGTTCGCTCGCGGTTGGGAGGCATGGTTGCAGGGGCGCAACCTGACAGATCAACGCTATTCCGATTCGGCTTCGAGTTCGTATTCCGGCGTGGGGGCTTACGCACCCAACACGCAGAACACCTATACCGTTGGCGCTCCGCGTAGCGTGATGGTTGGTGCCACTTACACGTTCGACGGTAAGAAGTAATGGCGGATGACAACTCGGCAATCACAGGCGGTTCGTGCAAGTTTTCCACGCGCTTGAGCGGCTGGCTGTTCCGCTACCATCGCTGGTTCGGGATAGTGTCGTGCGTGGCGGTTGTGCTGTGGGGCGCGAGCGGGGTGATGCACCCCATCATGTCGCGACTCAATCCGACCCCGGTCAACATGCAGCCGCCGCAGGTTGTGCCCGCGCTGCATGGGGCATTGACCCCGGCCCAAGTGCTGGCGCGTGCAGGGATCGCCGAAGTGTCCGGTTTGCGCGTGGTGGCGTGGGACGGAGCCACTTATTACCAAGCGAGTTTTTCCGCTCGGGCGCAACGGCGCTATTTCGAAGTTAATTCCGGTGCGGAGCTGGCCGAAGGCGATGCCCGTTACGCCGAATATCTGGCGCGCCACTTCACCGGCGATGCGCAAAGCAAAGTGCGCGGCGTGTCGCTGGTGACGCAGTTTGACGACGACTATCTGGATATCAACCGCCTGCTGCCCGTATATCGCGTGGACTTGGAACGCGCAGACGGTTTGCGTGCCTATATCGAAACCAGTCCGCCGCGCGTGTCCGCGCTGATGGATGATCGCAAGGCATTGCTGGGATATTTGTTCCGCTACATGCACAACTGGGATTTTCTGCGCACTGCGGACGGGTTGCGCACGCTGCTGATCAGTGCGTTTCTGGCGGTGGCGTTGTTGAGTGCGGTCTCCGGTATCTGGATGTACGGCTTCATGTGGAAACGCGGCACGCTGCAATTGCATCATCTGCCGTTGCGACGCTGGCATCGCACGGTCGGAATCCTGGTTTCCTTGAGTGCCTTGCTGTTTGTGGTGAGCGCCGAGTGGCATCTGTTGGGCAGCAAGCGCCGGGCAGTATCGCCGATGCTGGAGAATAATATTCCCGCCGCACAACTCGGTTTGCCGGATAGCCTGCGGCATGGCAGCTGGAGCCAGATCGGTCTGGCTCAAATGGACGGGCAGGCGGCCTATCGTTTGCTCCCCGTGCCGCACAAACCTGCTGCGCCTATGAGCGGCGGGAGCGGCGGCGAGCATGACCACAGTGCCAAACCTCAGGAAAAATCAATGCAGCAAACGCTGTATGTGGACAGTCAAAGCGGTGCGGTACTGGAGGAGGGTGCACGCAGGCACGTTGTGCAACTGGCGGGGCGATTCAGCGGGCTGCCCGCCGACAAGGTGGCGAACGTTGCGCTCGTCACCCGCTTCGAGGGGGAATATGGTTTTCTCAACAAACGTCTGCCCGTGTGGCGCGTGGAATATGCCACGCCGGATCATCTGAGCTATTACGTCGAAACGGCGACGGGTGCGTTGGCAACTGTCGTGCGCGATGCGGACCGCGCCGAGGGCTGGAGCTTCTCCTACCTGCACAAATTCCACTGGCTGGATTTCGCGGGGAAAGATGTGCGCGATTTTGTGATGGGATTGTTCGGCTTGGGCAACTTGGCGGTTGCGCTGCTGGGGTTATGGATGTTTACCCGCCGATACCGCAAGAGCAGAGCGCGCGCAATGATCGCCGAAGACCGCCAATAACTTCGGGCATAAATTAGGTTATGCCATACGTTCTCACAACACTGTTGCCGCTGCGCTTATGCGGAAAGAGCTATACGGATACAGGGCTGCGCGAGCGAATGTGCGTGTTTGCGGCAGTGATGATGCTGCATGGCGGAGCGCTTTTTGTATGGATGGCGCAGTCGCAGCCAGCGCCAATCGCTTTGAGCGAAATGTCGGTCTCGATGGTTATGCGGCAAGCAGACGTTGCGCAAATTCAAGCGCAGCCTGTGCCCAAGCCGCAGGCGAGCGTCGATCCCGCCGAACAGCCGCTTCCACTGAAATTTAAGCAAGAGGCTGTCGAAGCAATTGCGCAGCTTGAGGCTGTATTGCCGGCAACTGCGGCCTCGCCTGCGCCGGACAGCGAGCCGGATTACAAAGCGGCCTACTTGAGTAATCCGCGCCCCTCTTACCCGCTGGTCGCACGTCGCATGGGCTATCACGGCAAGGTAATGCTCAATGTGGAAGTGTTGGCCGATGGGTATGCCGGTCAGGTGTTGTTGCAGTCCAGCAGCGGTTATGGGGTGCTGGATATTGCTGCTTTGCAAACGGTGAAAAGCTGGCGCTTTACGCCTGCACGCCAGGCGGGGCGAGCCGTCACGAAATGGTTTATAGTTCCGGTCAACTTTGCATTGAGGGATAACGAAGCATGAGTAATTTATTTTCCGTGGGTTCGCCGATTGTTGCCGCGACGTTGCTGTTGCTGATCATTTTGTCGATTGCCACTTGGTCCATAGCGTTTTTTAAAGTATGGAAACAGGTGCAGGTCGGCAAGTTAAACCGCGCCTTCAAGCAGGCATTCTGGGATGCGCGCGATTGGCAGTCCGCCGCCGAGGTGGTGAAGAACGGTGCGGGCGATTTCGCGCATCTGGGGCAGGCGGGCTTTGCGGAGTTGAAAAGCCTGAATGCGGATCAGCAGGACTTGAAGCATCTCGGTACGCCGCAGGATGTGCTGGAGCGCATGTTGCGCCAGCAATTGCAGAATATTCAGCGCTACCACGAGCGCGGCTTGGCTGAGCTGGCGACCATAGGTTCGACAGCACCTTTTGTGGGCTTGTTCGGTACGGTGTGGGGCATCATGCACGCGTTGCAAGATATCGGAAAAACAGGAGCAGCCAGTTTGGATATCGTTGCAGGCCCGATAGGCGAAGCGCTGATCGCCACCGCTATCGGCATCGCCACGGCCTTGCCCGCCGTGCTGGCCTATAACCTGTTCCTGCGGCGTCTGAAGGTGAATGTGACGGAGCTGGAAAATTTCGCGCACGACTTTATCCGTCTGGCCGCCAAGCACGATTTTAAGGGGTAAAGCATGTCTATCGGAAACGGATCGCAGCAGGACGGCATGATGAGCGAGATCAACGTCACGCCCTTGGTGGACGTGATGCTGGTGCTGCTGGTGGTGTTCATCATCACTGCGCCGCTGCTGTCCCCGCAATCGCTCAAGATCAGCTTGCCCAAAACGGCTGCTGTGGCGAGTGACAACAAGCCGCAGCCGGATCATTTATCCATCGATGCGCAGGGAAAAATTTCATTGAACAACAGCCAGCCCAGTGATGCCGAATTGACGGAGCTGCTGCGAACACGTGTAACGGCGAACCCGTCTTTTCAGCTTCAGATCGAAGCCGACACGGCGGTTCCCTACGGGCGCGTGGCGCAGATCATGGCTATCGCCCAGCATGCCGGGGTGACGAAGCTGTCATTCATCACCATCGCGGCCAAGTAAGAAATAAGCTTTGGTAAAGTCGGGGCATTATGGGTTAGGATTGCGCAAAACACTAACCACCCGACGAATTTCATCTTGCCCATTTTCTGGAATATCCTGCTGTTCGCATTGTCCGTGCCGGTCGTCATGATCGGTGCGACATTGACTATACGCTTCATCGGCATGCAGGTTGTATCTCGGCCTGAGGTGTACTCAGGTAGCCGGGGGTAACGATGGATTTCTTGACTTTGCGCCCTATATGGGTGGTGATCGGCAGTATCCTCGGCACGCTGCTGATTGTTTCCGCTTGCAGTCTGTATTTTCACGGTGTTGTCACCCCGGATTATCTGATTACTGGTTTGATCGCTTCCCTTATTGTGGCTTCACTCGCCACAGCGCTATTAACCCAAGCAAATCGCCGCACGCTGTCCTTGCTGCGCGAAATTCGAAAATCCGAAAACAAGTATCGTCAGCTCTTCGATTCCACCGGCGATGCGGTGATGTTGCTGGACGAGAGCGGATTCTTCGATTGCAACAAGGCGACGCTGGAGATGTTCGGTTGTGCGACGCAGGAAGAATTCTGTTCCAAGCATCCTGCCGATTTGTCGCCGCCGCAGCAAGCGAACGGTATGGCTTCCTTGGTATCGGCCAATCAGCACATCGCCAGTGCAATGGAGACGGGCAGTGATCGCTTCGAGTGGGTGTACCGGCGTGTCGACGATGGAAAGGATTTTCCTGTCGAGATATTGCTCAGCGCTATGGAGTTGGATGGCAGGTCTGTGTTTCAGGCGACCGTACGCGACATCACCGAACGCAAACAAAGCGAACAGCAAATTCACCAACTGGCGTTTTTCGACGCATTGACGCGGTTGCCCAACCGCCGTTTGTTGATGGATCGACTGCAACAGGCGCTTGCGGTGAGCGTGCGCAACGGGCAGCTCGGCGCGATCATGTTCCTCGATTTGGATCATTTCAAGACGCTCAACGATACCAAAGGTCATGAGATCGGCGATCTGTTGCTGATCGAAGTCGCCGCACGCCTGTTGTCCTGTGTGCGCGACGGCGACACGGTGGCGCGACTGGGCGGCGATGAGTTTGTGCTGGTGCTGGAGACGCTGGGCTCTAAAGGTCATGAGGCCGCGACTCAGGCCGAGCGGGTGGCCGAAAAGATACAGGCGGCGTTGGGTCAGCCTTACCAGCTCAAGGAGCGCAGCCATCACACCACGTGGAGCATCGGCATCGTGATGTTCAAAGGGCATAAAGACAGCGTGGAAGACCTGCTCAAATATGCCGACATCGCCATGTATCAGGCCAAAACGGCAGGACGCGACGCGATCCGGTTTTACGATCCTGAAACGCAATCGGCAATCGAAACGCGTGCCGACATGGAAACCGAGTTGCGTCTGGCGTTGGAAAATCACCAGTTTCAGCTCTACTATCAAATACAGGTGGACAGTTCGCACCGGCCTTTGGGGGCAGAGGTTTTACTGCGTTGGATACACCCCGAGCGCGGCCTGATCTCTCCGTTGCAATTTATCCCGCTGCTGGAGGAGAGCGGCATGATCGTGCCGGTCGGGTTGTGGGTGTTGCAAGCGGCTTGCGCGCAACTCCGCACTTGGCAGGGCAGTGCGCTGACGCGCGATTTGACGCTGGCGGTGAACGTCAGTGCCAAACAGTTCCGCCAGTCCGATTTTGTTGTCCGGGTGCAGCGTGCGTTGCTGGAAAGCGGCGCGAAGCCATCGCACCTCAAGTTGGAGCTGACCGAGAGCATGGTGTTGGAAAACCTAGAAAATATGATTGCCAAGATGCGCGAGTTGAAACTGCTGGGTTTGAGTTTTTCACTGGACGATTTCGGCACCGGCTATTCTTCTCTGCAATATCTCAAACAATTGCCGCTGGATCAGATCAAGATCGACCACTCTTTCGTGCGCGACATTGCGGTGGATGCAAACGATGCTGCCATCGTGCAGGCTATCATCGCCATGAGCGATGCACTGGCGCTGAACGTGATCGCGGAAGGGGTGGAGACCGAAGAGCAATACGAGTTTCTTGATAAACACGGCTGCCACGCTTTTCAGGGCTTTTTGTTCGGCAAGCCGCTGCCGCTGGAGCAATTCGAGGCATCGTTGTTGGAAGATAAGCCGTGATACAGGGTGGTGCGGGTGAGAGCGGAAAAGTTGCAGTACACTGTGCGCCGCTTATATTTTTTATAACTCACTCAAGGAGAGCCGGATGAATCGTAGGGAATTGTTACTAGGTGCTGCCGCAATGGCTGCGGCTGCCACGACGGGTCGCGTGTTTGCCGCCGAGCCGGATGCGCATGCCCATCATCACAATATGTCCACGCGCAATACCGGGCTGATCGAAGCGGCATCCGATTGCCGTGCTCAAAGCGCAGATATGCTTGCAGCACTGTCTGGTGCTGTTGGGCCAAGGCGATAAGACGATGGCGGCTTGCGCCAAGAGTGCCAGCCAAGTCGAGGCCGTGTGTGGCGCCTTGCAAAAACTGGCTGCCGCCGAAGCAAAAAAATCTGCCGCAGATGGCCAAATTGGCGATGGATGTATGCAAAGAGTGTGAAGAAGAATGCAAGAAGACGGAAAAGCATCCCGAGTGCAAGGCCTGCATGGAAGCCTCTGCCGCCCGTTACAAGGAGTGCAAGAAGATCGCGGCTTGATTTGCACCGATAATGCCCGCGATGAAAAAGTGGGAAAAAGTATTGGAAAGGCACGCTGCGGCGTGCTTTTCTATTGGTGCATCGCATCCTTAAAAGCTCGTATATAATTGCAAAATAAGAATAGATAGCGCCCGGCGACCCCGGGCGTTTTTCAAGGGTGCAATCAAGAGGAGAATCTTCATGCGTATAGGGATTCCTGCGGAAACGAGCGCAGGTGAAAAGCGCGTTGCCACCGTGCCGGATGTCGTTGAAAAACTCATAAAGCTGGGTTTTACGGTTTCAATACAATCCGGTGCCGGAGAGGCGGCAAATTTCAGTGACGACACTTATCGTGCTGCTGGTGCAACAATTGTCGATAGTGCTGCAAAGCTTTGGGCAGAATCCGACATTGTTTTTAAGGTGTCTGTACCGACGAAGGAAGAAGTTGGTTTGATGCGTGAAGGTGGCCACTTGATCGGCTTCATCTGGCCTGCGCAAAATCCGGAACTGATGCAGCAACTGGCCGCGAAGAAGGCCACTGTGCTGGCCATCGACTGTCTGCCGCGTATATTGAGTCGCGCCCAGAAGATGGATGCGCTGAGTTCACAGGCTGGGGTGGCTGGCTACCGGGCAGTCATCGAGGCTGCTAATGTATTTGATCGCTTTTTCAGCGGTCAGATCACGGCTGCGGGCAAAGTTCCGCCGGCCAAGGTATTCATCGCGGGTGCCGGCGTGGCCGGCCTCGCAGCAATCAGCACTGCCGCAGGGCTGGGTGCGATCGTGCGCGCCAACGACACCCGGGCCGAAGTTGCCGACCAGGTTAAATCTCTTGGCGGTGAATTTGTGAAAGTCGAGTATGAGGAAGAAGGCGGTGGCGGCGGTGGCTACGCCAAGGTGATGAGCGAGGGCTTTCAGCAGGCGCAGCGCAATATGTACGCCAAGCAGGCCAAGGAAGTGGACATCATCATCACGACCGCGTTGATCCCCGGCAAGCCTGCGCCCAGGCTAATCACCGCCGAGATGGTGCGGAGCATGAAGCCGGGTAGCGTCATCGTCGACATGGCTGCGGAGCGAGGCGGCAATTGCGAATTGACCGAACCCGGCCAGGCGGTGGTGAAGCATGGCGTGACCATCGTTGGTTACACCGACCTGAATAGTCGTTTGGCCAAACAGTCTTCGTCGCTGTATGCGACCAATCTGTTCCGTCTGACCGAGGAGCTGTGCAAGGCCAAGGATGGCATTGTCAATGTCAATATGGACGACGATGCCATTCGAGGCCTGACGGTCATCAAGAACGGTGAGCTCACCTGGCCCGCGCCTGCACCGAAATTGCCTGCGGCAAAACCGGTTGCAGCCAAGCCGTTTGTTGCGCCTGCCGCGCATGGTCACGGCGGCGGTGGAGCACCTGTTTCGGCAGGAAAGATGGCCGCAATATTCGGGGTCGCCGCGCTGCTGTTTCTGCTTGTCGGTGCTTATGCGCCCGCAGCGTTCTTGGGCCACTTCACAGTGTTCGTGCTCGCGTGTTTCATCGGTTACATGGTGGTGTGGAATGTCACCCCGGCACTGCACACTCCGTTAATGAGTGTCACCAATGCGATCAGCAGCATCATCGCTATCGGCGCGCTGGTGCAGGTCGCGCCGCCGCTGGGATTCGGGCTGGGTCGTCCGGATGGCTGGATACGCTGGTTGGCGGTGGTGGGTATCGCGCTCACTGCGGTCAATATGTTCGGCGGTTTCGCCGTTACTCGACGCATGCTGTCGATGTTCCGCAAATAAGGATAAATAAACATGTCTGCAAGTTTGGCAACGGTTGCTTATATTGGTGCAATCATCCTCTTCATCCTCAGCCTAGGCGGTCTATCCAGTCCTGAATCTTCGCGGCGCGGCAATCTCTACGGCATGATAGGCATGACGATCGCCGTGCTGGCGACGGTATTTGGGCCGCGCGTCACGATGGCCGGAATCCCCTGGATCATAGGCGCGATGGTAGTGGGGGGCAGCATCGGACTCTATGCCGCGCGCAAGGTGAAAATGACACAGATGCCGGAACTGGTTGCACTGATGCACAGCTTGGTCGGTCTCTCTGCCTGTCTGGTCGGCTTTGCCAATTACATTGATCCGATGGTGGCATTGAATCTATCCAGTGCTGAAAAAAGCATCGAGGAGGTCGAAGTCTATCTGGGCATACTGATCGGTGCGGTGACCTTCTCTGGTTCCCTCATCGCCTTCGGCAAGCTGTCGGGAAAGATCGGCGGCAAGCCGCTGTTGCTGCCGGGACGCCACTTACTGAACCTGCTGGGTCTGTTGGCCGTCTTCGCGTTCGGCTGGCAGTTTCTGCACGCAGCTTCGATTAGCGCGGGCATGATAGGCCTGACCGCGATGACGGTGATTGCACTTCTGTTCGGCATTCACATGGTGATGGCCATCGGCGGCGCCGATATGCCGGTGGTGGTGTCCATGCTGAACAGTTATTCCGGATGGGCGGCAGCGGCAACCGGTTTCATGTTGAACAACGACTTGTTGATCGTCACCGGCGCGCTGGTGGGATCCAGCGGTGCCATTCTTTCCTACATCATGTGTCGCGCGATGAACCGCAATTTCATCAGTGTTATTGCAGGCGGATTTGGCAGTGGTGTTGGTAAACCAGCCAAGAAAGCTGACGGAGATGCGCAACCGGCGGGCGAAGTGGTCGCTATCAATGCAGTCGAGACGGCCGAACTATTGCGCGAAGCCAAGAGCGTGATCATTGTGCCGGGATACGGTATGGCAGTGGCTCAAGCTCAGCACACGGTCTACGAGATCACTAAGTTGTTGCGCGAAAAAGGTGTCAATGTGCGCTTCGGTATCCATCCGGTTGCCGGCCGCATGCCGGGTCACATGAACGTGTTGTTGGCTGAAGCCAGAGTGCCCTACGACATCGTGATGGAGATGGATGAGCTCAATGCGGACTTCCCGGATACCGATGTATCCATCGTGATCGGCGCGAATGACATCGTGAACCCGGCAGCGCAGGAAGACCCGACCAGCCCCATCGCCGGCATGCCGGTGCTGGAAGTGTGGAGAGCCAAAACTTCTATCATGATGAAGCGTAGCATGGCTACCGGCTATGCGGGCGTGGACAATCCGCTGTTCTACAAAGAGAACAACCGCATGCTGTTCGGCGATGCCAAGAAAATGTTGGATGAGGTGCTCGTTGCGTTGAAGAGCTAAGCACAGTTGGGAGGTGCGGTTCGTAAAGACGTTATGGTTAATGGATATCTTGATTGAATAAGCAACTTCTACAAAGTGATTGGGTGCGAGGCGGCTTACTGGCTTTCGTATATTTCGTCACGGCTCAGATCGGTCTCTCCCTCTCGTTGCTGGAACACTCGGTCACCGTGTTCTGGCCCCCCTCCGGTATATCCCTCGCAGTATTGCTGTTGTACGGCTACCGTTTATGGCCGGGCGTGTTCATCGGTTCGTTTTTCGCCAATGTGGTTTCGGGATTGCCTGTGTTGGCGGTGTTCGGCATGGCGACGGGCAGCACGCTGGAAGCGTTGCTCGGAGCCTACCTGCTTAATCGTTATACGCGTTTTAACGTGGATTTAATCGAGGCGCGCGACATCTTCCGTTTGATGTGGCGCGGCGGGGTTGTCAGCACCTTGCTCGGTGCGCTCATCGGTGTGCTGTGCTTGACATGGGCGGGGGCGATAAGTTGGAACCAGTACAGGCAGGCCATGCTGATATGGTGGATGGGAAATACGTTAGGCGTGGTGGTTTTTGCACCTGTCGTGATCGCTTTCCTGCGCCACCGTACTTTCGCGTGGACGCCCGTTAATCGCAAACCAGCGCTGCTACTGTTCGGTATTCTGCTGGTGATGTGTTTGATGATATTTACCGACCTGAGCAAAGACCTATTGGGGCGGCAGCCCAGGGTGTTCTTGCTGTTACCGATGGTTGTGTGGGCAGCGCTCGGTTTTAATTCGCGCATCGTCAGTGCGGTGCTGTTGATTATTTCATTTTCGGCATTGTTCAGCGGCGCGAGTGGGCAGGGATTTTTTCATGACTACACGATGTCCAATGTGTTTGACATATGGGGGCTTCTCATTGTCCTGTCCATGCTTGGCGTGACACTTTCTGCGGTGAATTATCAGCGTAATCGCGCCCGCATCAACCTCGAGCGCAGCGAGCGCAATCTGAAGCGCGCCCAGCATGTGTCGAAGGTCGGTAGCTGGGAATTGAATATTCCCAAAAATAAACTGGAATGGTCGGAAGAGGCCTACCGGATATTTGGCGTAGAGCAGGGAACACCGTTGTCACTTGAAAAGTTTCTGAGCTTTATTCATCCAGATGATGCGAAAAGCGTGTCCGCGGCCTGGCAAGCTGCCATGCAGGGCGAGCCATACGATATCGAACATCGCATCGTGGTGCAGGGCGAGATCAAGTGGGTGCGCGAGCAGGCCGAGATGGATTTCGATGCGCGGGGGCAGGCTATCTCCGGTATCGGCACCATCACCGATATCAGTGCGAGCAAGCAGGCCGAAACCGAGTTGCGCGAGAGCCAGCAGAGCCAGCAGGCAATCATCGATACCGCGCTGGATGCGGTGATTCAGATGGATGAGCAGGGCAGGATAACGGGCTGGAACAGGCAGGCAACCCGTATGTTCGGCTGGGAACGCGAGGAAGCGGTTGGGCATCTGTTGCATGAGACGATCGTTCCAGAACATTACCGCGAAGCGCATGTGAAAGGTTTTCAGCGAGTGTTGGCGGGGGGCGAAGCGCATGTGCTGGACACGCGCATCAAGGTTGAAGGCCTGCATAGGGATAGACATATCCTGCAGATCGAACTAGCCATCACTAAGATCAAAATAAAAGACAAATTTGAATTCAGCGCATTCATTCGCGACATTAGCCGGCAAAAGCGTGAAGAGGAACAGCTGCGTCTGGCGGCCAAGGTGTTTGAGAGCACCAACGAGGCGATTTTGATCTCGGATATAAATAATAATATCGTGGCGGTAAACGATGCGTTTATCAGCATGACAGGCTACAGCTTCGATGAGGTGAAGGGGCGAGATCCCCGCTTGCTGTCCTCAGGCGATCATGATGTCGCCTTCTTCCAAAACATGTGGCACTCGATTAACTCGGAGGGGGGCTGGCAGGGCGAGATCGTCGATAAGCACAAAGACGGGCGGCGTTTGTACAAGAAGTTGGCGATCAATGCGGTGAAGGATGTGCAGGATGTCGTCACACACTATATCGCCATCTCTAGCGATATTAGCGAGCGCAAGGAATACGATAAAAACATCCACTTTCTCGCCTATTACGATGTTCTCACCGGCTTGCCCAACCGCACTTTGCTGCGTGACCGACTGGGGCAAATGATTGCCACTGCGCACCGCGATAACGAAATATTCGCCCTGCTGTTCCTCGATCTGGATCGCTTCAAATACATCAATGACTCGATGGGGCATTCGGTCGGCGACAAACTGCTGCAATCCGTCGCGCAGCGCTTGCAGGACTGCGTGCGCGAAGGCGATACCGTGTCGCGTATCGGCGGCGATGAATTCATCGTGTTGCTGCGCGGGGTGGACGAGCAGGGCGTAATGCTGGTCGCCGACAAATTGCTGCGGGCACTGGCAACCCCATTCAATCTCAGCGGGCAGGAAATATCCACTTACGCCAGCATCGGCATCGCGCTCTATCCCGCGCACGCAACCGACATCGATGTGCTGATGAAAAATGCCGATGCCGCGATGTATAACGCCAAAGAGAACGGGCGCAACAACTACAAATTCTTTACACCGGAAATGCATTTTCGTGCCAACCAGATTTTTGAGATGGAAAAAGATCTGCGTTTTGCGTTGGAGCAAGATCAATTCACGCTGGTTTATCAGCCGCAAGTGGATCTGGCGACCGGAAAAATATGCGGTGCGGAGGCCTTGCTGCGCTGGAAGCACCCGGAAAAAGGCTTTATCTCACCCGCCGATTTTATTCCGGTCGCGGAAGAGACCGGGCAGATTGTGGCTATCGGCGAATGGGTATTGCGCACCGCTTGCTGGCGTTTCGCCTCCTGGCAAAAGCAGGGTATGCCGGTGTTTCCGATCGCGGTGAATATGTCGATCCGCCAATTGCGCCAGCCCAATCTGGCCGATGTCATCGAGTCGATATTGAAGGAAAACGCCCTGGAGCCGGAGTGTCTGGAGTTGGAGATCACCGAGGGCATCATGATGGGCGACACCAAAATCGCCATGGATTTTTTGACGCGCATGCGCAAGCTCGGCGTGCAAATGTCTATAGACGACTTCGGCACCGGATTCTCCAGCCTGAGTTATCTGAAGAATATGCCGGTACACAAGCTGAAAATCGATCAATCCTTCGTGCGCGACATCGAGACTGACGAGAGCGATGCGGCTATCGTGCGTTCCATCATCAGCCTGGGTCATCGTTTGGATATGGGCGTAATCGCGGAGGGCGTAGAGACGCTGGAGCAGCTCGACTTCCTGCGCATTCGTGGCTGCGACGAGATTCAAGGCTACTTCTACAGCCGCCCGCTGGTTGCGGATGACTTCATCAAATTCGTCAACAGCGATCCGCAGTTGCCGTAAGGCGCTCGGATATATCGATGTTCGCTATCCTGTAGAGCCAGATTTGTTTCACTCGCTGTGAGATTTGCTATGTCCGTTAGTTCGCGGGAACGTCGCGCAATTCAACTCTGTGGCAAAGGTATAATGCGCACCTTTGCGGCAATAGCTTTTTGCTAAACCTTTTTCTTTGGAGTTTCTGTGTTTAAGATCATCGGCATCATCGTGGGTTATTTGTTATTGGGATTTTGGGGCGCGCTCCTTGGTTTTTTCATGGGGGCGTTTTTCGACCGTGTGCGGATGTATGGCTCCGGTGCGATGAATCCGCTGCAGAATGCGCTACGCCAAGCCGTATTTCTGGAAACGATCTTCATCTCGATGGGCAGGCTGGCCAAAGCCGATGGGGTGGTTTCGCAAGCAGAGATTGAGCATGTCGAGCAGTTCATGCAGAAGCTGAACATGACCCCGGACCATCGCTTGCAGGCCATCGCTTTGTTCAAGCGCGGCGCCGACCCTGCGTTTGATATCGAGCCGACCTACAAAAAATTCATGTCCGTTTGCGGGCACACGAAAAACTTGAAGCAGGTGTTGCTGGTCTATCTTATCGTGATGGCGCTGGTGGACGGTCATTTTCATCCGGCTGAAGAAGCTGTACTCACGGACATTGCCGGACATCTGGGTTTTGACCAAGCTGCGTTTAAGCACATGGTCGAGATGGTGCTGAATCAGTCCCATTTCGGTGGCGGACAGGTGAATCCGGTCGAAGCACTGGAGGATGCCTACAAGGCGCTTGGGGTGAGTAAAGACAGCACCGACGCGGAGGTCAAGCGCGCCTACCGCAAACTGATGAGCCAATACCATCCGGATAAATTGATGGGACAGGGCTTGCCGGAAGACATGATCGCGATGGCGACCGAGCAGGCCAAAGAAATTCAACTCGCCTACGACCTGATCAAGAAGACCCGAAACATCTGACATGCTGTTTTCGTCCAAGCATTCCCGTCCGCGCTACAGCGGGCTGTACGGTTCATCCGACGCGCTGGCGTTGGCGCAATACGCCGCTGAACATTCTCCGCTGGTAATTATCGCCGCCAATGCGCTGGAAGCGCAGCGGCTACTGGAGGAAATCCCATTCTTCGATCCTGCGCTGCGCGTGCATTTGCTGCCGGACTGGGAGACGCTGCCCTACGACCACTTCTCGCCGCATCAGGATTTGATCTCCGAACGCTTAGCTACCTTGCACCACATCCGCAGTAACGCCTGCGACGTAGTCATTGTGCCTCTCACTACCGCGCTGTATCCGCTGCCGCCGGTGGAGCATCTCGCGGCCTACACTTTCTTCCTCAAGCGCGGCGAAAAGTTGGACGTTAAACAGCTGCGCGAGCAGCTCACCTTCGCCGGGTACAGTCATGTGCAACAGGTGCTCACCCCCGGCGAATACTGCGTGCGTGGGGGCATCATCGATCTGTTCGCGATGGGCAGCGTGCTGCCGTACCGTATCGACCTGTTCGACGATGAAATCGAAACCATCGCCACCTTTGACGTGGACACGCAGCGCACACTCTATCCTGTGCCGGAGATACGCATGTTGCCCGCGCGCGAATTTCCGATGGACGATGCCGGACAGGCGCGTTTTCGCCAGAATTTTCGCGATAGATTCGAGGGCGATCCGTCCAAGTCGCGCATCTACAAAGACGTGAGCAAAGGCATCGCCCCGGCGGGCATCGAGTATTACCTGCCGCTGTTCTTCGACAAGACCGCCACGCTGTTCGACTACCTGCCGAAGAATGCCACGCTGTGTTTGCATCACGATGTAGATGCCGCGATTCAGCAATTTGCGGTAGATACGGCCTCGCGCTACAACCTGCTGCGCGGCGATCCGCAGCACCCGTTGCTGGAAACGAAAGAGTTGTTTCTGGATGGCGAGCAGTTTTTTATTCGCGCGAAAGAGTTTGCGCGGGTGGATGTTGTTCAGCCCACCGTTCGCCCTGAACTTGTCGAAGGGATGGAGCATTCGCCGTCCATGCTTCGACACGCTCAGCACGAACGGCTTAGTGACAGTTCTTCGGGTAGCGTACCGAAAAACATAACCCCCTGTACCACCACTGTTATCCCCAACATCTCGGTCGACCGCCGCGCCGAAATCCCCACGCAAAAATTCGCGGGCTTCCTGCGCAGCTATCCCGGACGCACGCTGCTGCTCGCCGACAGTCTCGGTCGTCGCGAGATCATCTCCGGCTACCTGAAGGAATACGGCCTCACGCCCGCCGTGTGCGAAGACTACGCCGCCTTTCTTGCCAGCAAAGAAAAATTCATGCTTGCCACGGCGCTGGTGCAAAGCGGTTTCATGCTCACCGATGACCAGCTCGCCATCGTCACCGAGACCGAACTATACGCCGCGCAGCCCAGAAGCCGCGCCGCGCGCGCGGCGAAGAAGAGCAACGTGGAAGGCATGTTGCGTGACCTGTCCGAGCTCAAGACGGGCGACCCGGTGGTGCATGAGCAGCATGGCATCGCGCGCTATCAGGGCTTGGTGAATCTCGACCTCGGCGAAGGTGAAAACGAATTTCTGCTGCTGGTATATGCCGGCGACGATAAGCTGTATGTGCCGGTGTCGCAACTGCACGTTATCAGCCGCTACAGCGGCGGTGCGCCGGAAGCCGCACCGCTGCACAAGTTGGGCAGCGGCACCTGGGACAAAGCCAAGCGCCGCGCCATGCAGCAGGTGCGCGATACCGCCGCCGAATTGCTCAACATCTACGCCCAGCGCGCTACGCGCAAAGGCCATGCTTTCAAGCTTACCTATCACGACTATGAAGCGTTCTCCGAAGGCTTCGGTTTTGAAGAGACGCCCGACCAAGCCGCCGCCATCGAGGCTGTGCTGCTTGATCTGCAATCTGTCAAACCGATGGATAGGCTCATCTGCGGTGATGTGGGCTTCGGCAAAACCGAAGTGGCGTTGCGCGCCGCCTTCGTCGCGGTGATGGATGGCAAGCAGGTCGCGGTGCTGGTGCCCACCACGCTGCTGGCCGAACAGCACTTCCAGAATTTCAGCACCCGTTTTGCCGACTGGCCGATCAAGATCGCCGAGTTGTCGCGCTTCCGTTCCACCAAAGAAGTGAACCAGTCGTTGAAAGACTTGGCCGACGGCAAGCTGGACATTGTGATCGGTACGCACAAGCTGATCCAGAAAGACGTGAAGTTCAGCAACCTCGGCTTGGTGATTTTGGATGAGGAACACCGCTTCGGCGTGCAGCAGAAAGAGCGCCTCAAGGCGCTGCGTGCAGAGGTGGATGTTCTGACTTTAACTGCGACGCCGATCCCGCGCACGCTGGCGATGTCGCTGGAAGGTCTGCGCGATTTCTCGGTGATCGCCACCGCGCCGCAGCGCCGCCTGTCGATCAAGACCTTCGCCAGCAGTTTCAGTCAGGGCATCATCCGCGAAGCCGTGCTGCGCGAACTCAAGCGCGGCGGGCAAGTATATTTCCTGCACAACGAGGTCGACACCATCAACAACATGCTGGAGAAGCTGGAGACGCTGCTGCCGGAAGCGCGCATCCGCGTGGCGCACGGCCAGATGGGCGAGCGCGATCTGGAAGCGGTGATGCGCGACTTCACCCATCAGCGTTTCAACGTGCTGCTGTGTACTACCATCATCGAAACCGGCATCGACGTGCCCACCGCCAACACCATCATCATGAACCGCGCCGACCGCTTCGGCCTCGCGCAACTCCATCAACTGCGCGGCCGCGTCGGACGTTCGCACCACCAAGCCTATGCTTATCTGTTGGTGGACAACATGGACGGCCTCACCGCACAGGCGAAGAAACGCCTCGAAGCGATTCAGGCGATGGAGCAGCTGGGCAGCGGCTTCTTCCTCGCTATGCATGATCTGGAAATTCGCGGCGCGGGCGAAGTGCTGGGCGAATCGCAAAGCGGCGAAATGCAGGAGATCGGATTTAGTTTGTACAACGACATGCTCGCCGCTGCCATCGCCTCGCTCAAACAAGGCCACGAGCCGGACATGGCGCACCCGCTGGGCGTTACCACCGAGATCAATTTGCACACCCCCGCGTTGCTACCCAGCGACTACTGCGGCGATATCCACCAGCGTCTGGTCATCTACAAACGCCTCGCGAATTGCAACACAGCAGAAGACCTAGACGACATGCACCAAGAGCTGATCGACCGCTTCGGCCTGCTGCCCGAGCCCGCGCAAACCCTGCTCGATAGCCACCGCCTGCGCATCCTCGCCAAGCCCTTGGGTATCGCTAAACTGGATGCGTCTTCAGAAGCCATCGTCATGCAGTTCGTGCCGAACCCGCCCATCGACCCGATGAAAATCATCACCATGATTCAGAGTCGGCGCTATATAAAAATGACGGGGCAGGACAAACTGCGCATTGAGATCAAGCACGAGGACTTGCAGCAGCGGGTGCTGGCGATTATGAATTTCTTTGGGGAGTTGAAGTAAGCGGCCTTATCACTCTCGTATCAATACATTGACATTGCGTATCCCAAAGAATACACTTTGCCGCATGAAGGCTCTTGAAAAAACTCACGAATATCAAGACTGGTTCACCGCGTTGCCAGACAAATTAGTCAAGGCGCGCATACAAGCCAGAATTGACCGCTTACAGGATGGCAATCCTGGCGATGTAGTTTCAGTCGGTGAAGGAGTGAGTGAATTACGACTGCACTTTGGTAGTGGCTGGCGCATCTACTACGCTGAGCGCAACGGACAAATTATCATTTTGCTTGCAGGCGGAAACAAAAAGACACAAGCGAGCGATATCAAATTGGCACTGAAACTGGCTCATAACCTCTAGGAGAGCATGATGACAAAAACTAAAACCACACCATACGATTCAGCTGAATACTTAAAAACCGACGAGGACATGGCACTCTATCTTGAAGCCTGTCTCGAAGAAGCGGGCGATGACGCAGCCTTCATCGCTAAAGCACTCGGCACCATCGCCCGCGCCAAAGGCATGACACAACTCGCCAAAGAAACCGGGCTGGGGCGTGAAAGTCTGTACAAGGCATTGTCCGGTGAAGGCAATCCAAGCTTTGCGACGATATTGAAAGTGACGAATGCGTTGGGTATTAAATTACATGCGCAGAGCGCGCGTGGAGCGTGATTTAAACGATGCAGCAGCGGGTGTGGCGATTAAGAATCTCTTTGGGGAGCTGGGGGATACACATACCCATAAATAATTAGTTTGTTAAATCTGAATGGTGGAGGGTGTAAGAAGTTTTGTGTAAACGGTCATTAGGCAGGAAACTGCCATACCTTCAAAGAGGAGCGAACATGACCGTAGCAAAGAAAGCAGCAATGC
>WSYA01000001.1 GCA_009773615.1 Gallionellaceae bacterium | reverse complement strand
ACGATCATTCAAAAATACGCGCACATAGTTGACCGCCACAAAAAAATCATCGGGACGCGTTTACGAAGTCCAAATAACCAATTATTAGAGGTGCCCTAATCTGAAAACGAACTCAGACAAAGGGCGAGTTTGGTAAAGTTGATCGGCTTGTGCAGCACAGGCCAAGGGCTCTCTGAAATGTTGTTGATGAACTGAGTAGAGGTCTCGCCAGCGATAACGACAGCGTGGAGCGGTTTATTCCGTCTTTGCTGGATAGCCTTCAAAAACTGAAATCCGTTTAATTTGCCACTCAGGGCGTAATCAACAATGAAGTAATCCGTACAGGTGTCGTCCTTTCGGGCCAGCGCCTCTTCCGCATTATTGAAATGCCGAACTACGGCTCCCATTTCGCGCAACAGACTGACCAGCCCGGACGCGACCAGATCATCGTTTTCCACAACCATAATGCTCTTGCCTCTTACCCTCAGCTCTCTATCGGCTACACTCAGAACACTCTTGGCAGGCAACCGCTCAGAGAATTGATTCGTTATCAAGCCGCAAGCTCAATGCGAATACCGAACCACACCCCAAGCGCGAACGGCAGGAGACTTCACTGCCGAGCAAAAACGCTGCGCGTTTACAAATGGACAGGCCCAGCCCCAATCCGCCTTCCCGGTTGCGCTGCGGGTTGGCTATCTGATAGAACTCGTCAAAGATATGGGAACGGTTTTCTGCGCTAATCCCGATACCTGTATCCCACACTTGCAGCAACACCTTGCCTGTATGGATACGCGCACTGACCAGAATGCCGCCGCGCGAAGTGTATTTGATCGCGTTGCTGACCAGATTCATCAACACGGATTTCAGCAGCCCGATATCCGTGCGGACGATCAGAGCCTTGTTCATGGGAAAGTAAAAACGGAAGCGCAACTGCTTGTCCAACGCGACCTGCGCGAAGTTCTGTTCCAACCAACTGAATATCTCCGCTATATCGAACGAGATGAGTTTGGGTTTGATCAAGCCTGCATCGAATTTTGAAATATCCAACAGCCGTTCCAGCAAATCCGAGAAAGTTACCATCGAGCTACTCAGCTGCTCGATCAACTCCCTCTGGCGCGGCGTCGGGGAGCTCAGTTTCAGCGCATACACAAACAAATTCGCGGCAGCAACAGGCTGCCGCAAATCATGGCCCGCTGCGGCGAGGAAGCGTGTCTTGGCCTGCTCCTTCTGCTCCAGCTGGCGCATCGACTCGGTGAGCGCATGTTCGGCTGCCACCCGCGCCGACATATCGTTCACCATCACCAGAAGGTGTGATTTATCGGCGATAGTCAGCGGAACAAGAGTGCATTCCAGCACGACCATTTTTCCATACGAGGTCACACCGTCGACATCGCGCCTGACAGCGTGTCCGGTTTCGAACGCCTGCTCCGCAAGATCGAGTAACCCGTTGCGCTTCCACAATTCGTTGCTGCGAAAATCCTGATTCTTCACGTCTTCAATGTTTCCGCCGATCTCTCTCGCATAGGCATCATTGACCATGACACATGGCCCTGCGGCGCTAAACACACAGATACCCGCGGGCAACTTCTCCAGAACCGTCTGATTGAATGTCAGCAAATCGTCAAACCGATGCTCCACCTGCTGGTGCTCGGTGATATCGGTTCCCAGCCCGCTAAGATATGAATGCCCGTCAATCGTGATGCATGTGCCGTTGAACAGATATGGGATTCCTCGCCCATCCTTAGTGATCAACTCGGCTTCTACGCTCGCCCCGCCTTTTTCAAATACTTCGCGCATGCGATTGGCGACGAGCTCACAATCTGTTCCGCGAAAAAGCTCTATAACATTCATATTCCGATGTTCTGCACCAGAATAACCCGTGACATGGATGCTTCTCTGGTTCCAGCGGACAAATCGCCCCTGCCTGTCCACCAAATAATAGATGCTCGGCAAAGCATCCAGAATAGCTTGCGATACCGGGCTGGGATCCGCTAAGGAAATGTTATTCAGCTCTTGCGGATTCATGCCACCTCCACCATCACACCCATGAGCACAGAATGTGGCGTACGCTGGCAGCACCACTCTCTTCCCATCGCTGCGAGGGCGATGCGCAACTCTTCTTCGAGTCGGTTGTAGCCGGCAAGACTAAAGGTCAAGTAGAACTCCATTTTTCAACAAACTTGGCAAGAAATATAGCTCGCTGTAACAGCGACGCTGCAATGAGCTTTATAGGCTTTTGCGGCGGCTAGCGCAATAATGCAAATGGCCTAGTTCCTATTTAGATAGTCAGGTTAGGCATCTAAAATTCCGCTTGTGGTGCCCCCACGGCAGCACTGCGCCCTTGCCTCCACAACGCCATCGCTCAAAATGACAGGAATGCCGCAGCAATATTCGCGCGATGCGTTAAAATCGCGCGCCATGAATTCCGCCCTACCTCCTCCCGCCCAGCGCCGTCTGGCCCGCATCCAGCAACTCTCCGCCATCGAATACCCCGCCGATCTGCCCGTGGTAGCGCGGCGCGACGAGTTGGCCGAGGCTATCGACAAGCATCAGGTGATCATCGTGTGCGGCGAGACGGGTTCGGGCAAAACCACCCAACTGCCAAAGATCTGTTTGAGTCTGGGGCGTGGGGTGATGGGTGTTATCGGCCACA
Organism: Gallionellaceae bacterium; assembly: GCA_009773615.1. GTDB lineage: Bacteria > Pseudomonadota > Gammaproteobacteria > Burkholderiales > Gallionellaceae > PALSA-1006. Next base: position 101,902 of record WSYA01000001.1, on the reverse strand, counting down.
CCCAACCGCGCAGGGTGGCGGCGCGTTCAGTGGCGGCGCGCATCGCGCAGGAATTGAAAAGCGAGCTGGGCGGACTAGTCGGCTACAAGGTGCGCTTCAACGACAAGGTGTCGCCCGACACCTGCGTCAAGCTGATGACCGACGGTATTTTGCTGGCCGAGATACACCACGACCCGCTGTTAAGAAATTACGACACCATCATCATCGACGAGGCGCACGAGCGCTCGCTCAACATCGACTTTCTGCTGGGCTACCTCAAGCAGATGCTGCCGCGCCGCCCCGATCTGAAACTCATCATCACCTCGGCCACGCTGGATGCGGAGCGCTTTTCCAAACATTTTTCCGGCGCGCCGGTATTGCAGGTCACCGGCCGCACCTATCCGGTGGAAGTGCGCTACCGTCCGCCGCAGCAGAACGAGGAAGGCGATCTGCAGGACGTGCCGCAAGCCATATGCAGCGCGCTGGACGAGCTGAGCATCGGCGGCTTGCGCGGCGACGTGCTGGTGTTTTTGCCGGGCGAGCGCGAAATACGCGAGGCCGCCGAAGCTTTGCGCAAACACCAGCACAAGGGCATCGAGATACTGCCGCTGTTCTCGCGCCTGTCCATCGCCGAACAGGATCGCGTGTTCAAGCCCGCGTCCGGCATGCGCCGTGTGGTGCTGGCGACCAACGTGGCGGAGACCTCGCTCACCGTACCCAATATCGGTTATGTGATCGACAGCGGATTGGCGCGCGTCAACCGCTACAGCGTGCGGCAGAAGGTGGAGCAGTTGCGCATCGAGAACGTTTCGCGCGCCGCTTCCAACCAGCGCGCGGGACGCTGCGGGCGGGTGATGAGCGGAGTGTGCGTGCGCCTGTACGAAGAGGCGGATTTCTTGCAGCGCCCCGAATTCACCGATGCCGAGATATTCCGCGTGTCGCTCGCCACCGTCATTCTGCGCATGAGCGCATTGGGCCTGGGCGAGGTGGAAGAATTCCCGTTTATCGAGCCGCCCGGTTCGCGCGCCATTGCGGACGGTTATCAGTTGCTGCAAGAGCTGAATGCCATCGACGACAAGCGCCAGCTCACCCCGCTCGGCCACGAGCTCGCCAAGCTGCCGCTAGACCCCAAGATCGCGCGCCTGCTGCTGGCGGGAAAACAGTATCAGTGCCTGACCGAGATTCTTGTCATCGCCAGCGCGCTGTCGCTGCAAGACCCGCGCGACCGTCCCGCCGAGCGGCGCGAAGCGGCTGATGCCGCGCATCAGCGTTTCAACGACGAGCGTTCGGACTTTCTCGCCTACATAAAATTGTGGGCGTGGTTTCAGGATGCCGTGAAACACAAGAAGACCAACAAACTGTGGGCGCAAGAGTGCCGCGATAAATTTTTGTCGCCGATTCGTCTGCGCGAGTGGCATGAGCTGCACCAGCAGCTGCATGCGCAAGTGTCCGAGATGGACATGCGTTTCAACGAGCAGCCCGCGTCCTTCGAGCAAATCCACAAAGCACTGCTGGCGGGTCTGCTCGGCAACATCGGCTGCAAGGGCGTGGATCGGGAACCCTACTATCTGGGTCCGCGCGAGATCAAATTTTTCATCGCATCGAACTCGGTGCTGGCGAAGAAGGGAGCCAAGTGGGTAGTGGCGGCGGAGATTGTGGAGACGACCAAACTGTTTGCGCGCTGCGTGGCGCGCATCGAACCGGAGTGGCTGGAGGAAGTCGGCGCGCATCTGATCAAGCGCCATTACTACGATGCACACTGGGAAAAAAAGGCGGCGCAGGTCGCGGCGTGGGAGCGCAGCACTTTGCACGGCCTGCTCATCAACCCCAAGAAACGCGTGCATTACGGGCCGATGAACCCCGCCGAGTCGCGCGAGATATTCATCCGCGAGGCGCTGGTGACGGGCGAGTTCAACACGCAGGCAGCGTTTTTTGCGCACAACCAGAAGCTCATCGCAGACATCGAGGCACTGGAGCACAAGGCGCGCCGCCCCGATGTGCTGGTGGACGACGAATTGATCTTTGCATTCTACGATGCGCGTATTCCGGCAGGCATCCACAACGGCGCGGCATTCGAACACTGGCGCAAGGAAGCCGAGCGCGAACAGCCCAAGCTACTGTATCTGAAAAAAGACGATCTGATGCGCCACGAAGCGGCGGGCATCACCACCGACCAGTTTCCGCCGCAACTGCTAATGAACAACGTGAGCTACGCGCTGGGCTACAACTTCGCCCCCGGCAAGACGGACGACGGCGTGACGCTGACTGTGCCGCAGGCTCTGCTGAACCAGGTGTCGGCGGCGCGCTGCGAATATCTGGTGCCGGGGATATTGGCGGAAAAAATTGCGCAGCTGGTGAAATCGCTGCCGCAAAAAATTCGCCGCAACTGTGTGCCGGTACCGGAATTCGCGGCGGCGTTTTGCGCGGCGGTACAGCCTTCCGACACACCGCTGCTACAGGTGCTGGCGCGTTACATACGCGAACAAAAACAACTCGATGTACCGCAGGATGCGTTCCGACTGGAGCAGTTGCCCGCGCATCTGCTGATGAATTTCCGCGTGGTGGACGAACATGGGCGCCAACTCGGGATGTCGCGCAATTTTGCGCAACTGCGCGGCGAGTGGGCAGTTGCTTCACTTCCTGCAGGAGAGGGCGTTGCCCGCGAGCAAAAAGCGAATCGAGGGCAAGGCCCGCTCCTACAAAAATCTGCACCTCGTCATGTCGCATGGGACTTCGGCGATTTCAAGCCGACACGCGAAGAGAGCCGCGCCGGACAGACCATCACCGTGTTCAACGCGCTGGTGGACGAGGGTGACGCGGTGACGTTGCACAGTTTCGATACGCGCGATGAGGCACAAGCCGCGCACCGCCTAGGGTTGCGCCGCTTGTTCATGCTGGCGCTAAAAGAGCAGGTGAAGTATCTGGAGAAGAATCTGCCGGGACTGCAAGCGATGGCGATGCAATTTCTGCCGTTCGGTTCGCAGCAGGATTTGCAACGCCAGATTCTCGCCGTGACCTTCGACCGTTGCAGCCTGAATGAACCTTGGCCGGAAGATGAAAAAGATTTTGCGGCACGCTGCAAAGATGCGAAGGCGCGTTTGAATCTGGTGGCGCAGGAGATTGCACGTTTGGCCGGCGCGGTGCTGGCGGAATATCAAGTACTGCAAAAGGCTTTGCCCGCATTCAAGGCCCACGCACAAGTGATGCAGGACATCCGCAGCCAATGCGACTGGATGCTGGGCAAGGAGTGGGTGGGGCGCACGCCGTATGAGCGCTTGCAGCACCTGCCGCGTTATCTGAAAGCGATCAATGTGCGTCTGGAAAAACTGCGCGCCAATCCCGCACGCGATGCGCAAAATATGGCACAGATGCAGCCTTTGCAGCAGATGTGGCAACGCAAATTGTCGGCGCTGCAAAGCGATGCCGATGCGCGCGCGGAAGATTTCGGCTGGATGATGCAAGAGCTGCGCGTGTCGCTGTATGCGCAGGAGTTGAAAACTCCTGTGATCGTATCGGTGAAACGGCTGGAAAAAATACTTGCAGGACTTTGAACGCCAGTTTCAGGCCGGAGATTCGCGTAATTTCGGGTCTTCCGCAGACAACTGCCCCGAATTAGAATTTTGCGTTCACACCCAACACTGTGCCGCTGTCGAGCGTTGTACTACCTCCCGACTTGAGGCCAAAGCCGATTTCGCGATACCCCAAATAGACTTTCGCCTGCGGCGACCCCATCAGTTCCAGACGCAAACCAAACTGGTTAAAGCGCTCTGCATCCGCGAATGTCATGATTTTTGTGGAGAAAAAATACTCGACGACGAGGGCGACCGGAGTAACCGCCGGGAACGCGTAACCAAACTCGCCACCGACTGCGATAGCCGACCCGGTGTCTATCGTTGTCGAAGCGACACGGTGAATCGAACCAAACACGGCCTTTACTCCCGCCGCCGTAATCGGCCCGGAAGAGACATCTTCCTCTCCCCCCCCTTCACCGTAAGCCCCGCATCGACAAATATATTGTTCAAATCGTTGAACAACAGCCCGGCGTGGAGTTCGGAATTTCCTTCAATAAAATCGCTCGCCGAAGCGCCGCCTTGAAATTGCATCGCAGTGTTGTTCAGGTTAATGTCGACACTGCCCGCAAAAGCTGCGGGACTGAGAAGCGACAAGGAAATGACAAGAATTTTACTCGTTGACATGGCAAGCTCCGTGGATATGTGGCGTCCGAGACTTTTAACTCACAAGCATCTTCGGTGCTGTCAAATTTTATCCTGACCAGCCTTTCCACATTATCCTAAAGTATGCTGATTCGCTATAGGAACAATCAGGGCGCTCGGAATATTCCCAATCGGACTTTAGCGTACTTATAAAGAATTGCCGTGACCGTATCTGTCCGTTGTGCCACCCGCATACTATGGCACTACCAGAGCAGTGCAACCCGATGCAAATTAACCTGGGTCTTTGTGCAAGAGGATATCGAGAGCTTCGTCGAAACAATCGTGGCGCCAGCAGCACTGTCTATTTTGGCAATTATGACTTGACGCAGTAGCAAAGCATGGCGTGTTGCCCTCCGCGACTTGTATCTGCCGGACGAGCATGGTTTGCACGCTGAATGAGGTATTTTCTTCCATTTGCCAAAATCCACAATATTCGGGGAGAGCCGGATACTACAGGCTAACGGGGGTGCGGCATATATGCCAAAAGGCCTATATATCCCCAATACCCCGCGGATTTGAACCGCGCAAATTGGCCCCAGCAATAAAACAGTAGCGGATAGGGAAGTAGCTGGCTGCGCTATAATCCGCATGCAACTTATTCAAGAACCAGAGGAAGTAATGGACAAGCAATTGCGCGAGGCGGCGCTGCAATATCACCGCACATCCCCGGCAGGAAAAATTTCCGTCGTACCCAGCAAACCGATGCTCACCCAGCGCGATTTAGCCTTGGCCTATTCGCCCGGCGTGGCGGCGGCATGCGAAGAGATCGTGCGTGATCCGTCCGAGGCGCGCAACCTGACCGCGCGCGGCAATCTGGTGGCCGTAATCTCCAACGGCACAGCCGTGCTGGGCCTGGGCAACATCGGCCCGCTGGCCTCCAAGCCGGTAATGGAAGGCAAGGGGATGTTGTTCAAGAAATTCGCGGGCATCGATGTGTTCGACATCGAGATCGCCGAGAGCGACCCCGACAAATTGGTAGACATCATCGCATCGCTTGAACCGACTTTCGGCGGCATCAATCTGGAAGACATCAAAGCACCGGAGTGTTTTTACATCGAACGCAAACTGCGCGAACGCATGAAAATCCCGGTATTTCACGACGATCAGCACGGCACCTCCATCATCGTCGGCGCGGCGCTACTGAACGGTTTAAAAGTGGCCGGCAAACGAATCGGCGAAATCAAATTGGTGGCTTCCGGCGCGGGTGCTGCAGCGCTGGCCTGTCTGGACATGCTGGTGGGACTCGGCGTGAAGATGGAAAACATCGTCGTCACCGACATCAAGGGCGTGGTCTATCAGGGCCGCACCGAAGAGATGGACGACAACAAGGTGCGCTATGCGATACAGACTTCCGCCCGCACTTTGGGCGAGGTGATCGCAGGCGCGGATGTATTCCTAGGGCTGTCTGCAGGTGGCGTGCTGAAGCCGGAGATGGTCAAGCAGATGGCGCAACGCCCGCTCATTTTTGCGCTGGCGAACCCTACGCCCGAGATATTGCCGGAAGAAGCGAAGGCCGTACGCCCGGACGCGATTCTGGCAACAGGGCGTTCCGATTATCCCAATCAGGTGAACAATGCGCTGTGCTTCCCCTATATGTTCCGGGGGGCGCTGGACGTGGGCGCGACCACCATCAATGAAGAAATGAAATCTGCGGCGGTGCATGCCATCGCCGCACTGGCGGAGGCGGAACAATCTGATGCGGTGGCGGCGGTGTACGGTGAGGAGAGCTTGAGCTTTGGTGAAAACTATCTGATCCCCAAGCCCTTCGACCCGCGCCTCATTACGCGCATCGCTCCTGCCGTGGCACAGGCGGCGATGGACAGCGGCGTGGCGACGCGCCCCATCGCCGACATGGCGGCCTACGGCGAGCAATTGTCGCACTTCATCTACCAGTCGAGCATGCTGATGAAGCCCGTGTTCGACATGGCGAAGAAAAATCCGAAGCGGCTGGTGTATGCCGAAGGGGAAGACGAGCGCGTGTTGCATGCAGTACAAACCGTGGTGGACGAAGGCATCGCCTATCCGGTTCTGGTTGGACGTCCGGCAGTGATCGAGCAGCGTATCGCCAGGCTGGGTTTGCGCATTCGCGCAGGCGAACATTTCGAGCTGGTAAATCCCGAAAGCGACCGCCGCTATCGCGAGTATTGCATCGAATATCATCGCCTGGTTCAGCGCCGGGGAGTGACACCGGATGCCGCCAAGCGCGAGATGCGTCGCCGCAATACGCTGATCGCGGCGATGCTGGTACACATGGACTCCGCCGATGCGATGCTGTGTGGCACAGTCTCGCAACCGCTGCGCCATCTGCGCTATATCGACGAGGTAATCGGCCAGCGTCCGGGAACGAACGTGTATGCGGCGATGAATATTTTAATGCTGCCCGAGCACACTCTGTTCATCTGCGATACGCATGTGAATCTCGACCCGACTGCGGAACAGGTCGCGGAGATGGCCTTGCTGGCTGCGGACGAGGTGCGCCGCTTCGGGTTGACACCCAAGGTCGCCCTGTTGTCGCATTCCAATTTTGGCAGCCATGAAAATGCCTCTGCACGCAAGATGAGCCATGCGCGCGAATTGCTGGAACAGCTTGCCCCCGAGCTGGAAGTAGAAGGAGAGATGCACGGCGATGCGGCGCTCTCGGTGAGTCTGCGCTCACAGATATTCCCGGCATCGCGTTTGAAAGGCGAGGCCAATTTGCTCATCATGCCCAATCTGGATGCGGCCAACATCGCCTACAATCTGCTCAAAGTCACGGCGGGCGAAGGCGTGACGATAGGCTCGATCTTGTTGGGCGCGAGCAAATCGGCACATATACTGACCTCGACCGCCACCGTGCGGCGCATCGTAAACATGAGCGCGCTGGCGGTTGCCGGCGTTACAACACACTAAAGGGGGTTACAATGAACAAACAGGAAGTTGATTTGCTGCGAGAAGAACTGGAGATACTGATGGTGGAACGTTCCAGCTTGTTGAACGTGGTGGGAGCCGCCGCTGTTCTGGTGGCCAATACCGATCCCGCAGACTTGCCGCCGGAGGCTGCGGAAGCGGCAGATTTGCTATCGCGATTCGTTAACGGCCTGCCCGAAGAAACCCTCAAAGATGCGCTCGATGCGGTTCACGCGCTCGTTGCGGTCAACGTTTAGCCTCATATATCCAATATGCAGCAGCAAAAAATCGGGCTGATTCTGACGGGTGGCGGTTCGCGCGCCGCCTATCAGGTGGGGGTACTAAAAGCGATTGCGGAGTTCCTGCCGCGCGCCGCGCATAGCCCTTTCGCCATCATCTGCGGCACATCGGCAGGCGCGCTGAATGCGGCAACACTGGCGATCAATGCGGGGCATTTCCGCAAAGGTGTCAAATATCTGCTCAACGTCTGGAAGAATTTCCATGTCGCGGAGGTATATCGCTCGGACTTCGTCGGGGTAGTGAACAACAGTTCGCGTTGGCTGGCAGGTTTGATATTGAGCAGCTTCGGCGTGGACAAGTTAAATCATGTCTCCCTGCTCGACAACGCGCCGCTGGTGGAGCTGCTGGAGCAAACTCTGCCTTGTGCAAAGATTCAGGAGAGCATCGACAGCGGCGTGTTGCATGCCTTGAGCATCACGGCTTCCGGATACGGATCGGGACACTCGGTTACTTTTTACCAGGGCGCGGAAGGGATCGAACCGTGGAAGCGCGCGCGCCGCGTGGGCGTGCCAACACAAATCGAGATCCCGCATTTGCTCGCATCTGCCGCCATCCCGTTTATTTTTCCGGCGGTACATATCCATCGCGAGCATTTCGGCGATGGCTCGATGCGCCAGCTCGCGCCAATCAGCTCGGCTTTGCATCTGGGCGCGGACCGCGTGCTCGTGGTGGGCATGGGTCACGGCGGCGACGACGGCGACGACGAATCGAGGCGCAGCAAAATCGACGAGTATCCCTCGATTGCGCAGATCGCCGGTCACGCTCTCGACAGTATTTTTCTGGACAGCATGGAGGTGGATCTGGAGCGGCTGCACCGCATCAACCACACCGTCAGCCTGATACCCGACGACATGCGCCCCAGCATCAAGTTGCGCCATGTGGACGTACTGGTGATCTCGCCCAGCCAGCCTATCGAGAAAATCGCCGAGCGCCATTTAAACGGCTTGCCGTGGACCATTCGCATTCTGCTGCGCGCGGTCGGCGTTATGCGTCGGCGCGGAGCCAATCTGGTCAGTTATTTGTTGTTCGACAAAGCCTATTGCCGTGCTTTGATCGATTTGGGATACAAGGATGCCATGCAAAACAAAGAAGAAATCATGGCCTTCCTGAATCTTGGTCCGCGCAAGCCCAACGACAACTTGCCGCAATGAGCGTATCCGCTATCACGCCTCCCAAACCACTGGCGTTCTCTTTGCTGCGCTTGATGGCGGATGGAGAATTTCATTCCGGCGAGGTGCTGGCGCGGCAACTCGGAGTGTCGCGCGCCAGCGTCAACAATGCTTTGCGGGACGTTGAGCAATACGGCCTGACGATGTACGGCGTGCGCGGTCGCGGCTACCGGCTGATCGAACCGCCGGTCTGGCTAGACGCCGGGCTCGTGCGTGCTGCGCTCAAAACACCGGAAATTTTTCATATCGAAATAGTTGAAAGCGCAACGTCCAGCAACTCCATGTTGCTACAGCGTGCGGTGCAGGGTTTGCCAAGCGGCAGCGTGCTGGCGGCGGAATGGCAAAGCGCCGGACGCGGACGTCTGGGAAGGCCGTGGCATTCCGGCTTGGGCAATGCGCTGACTTTTTCTTTGTTGTGGCGCTTCGAATCCGGCCTGTCCGCCTTGTCCGGTTTAAGCTTGGCAGTCGGGATCGCGATGATGCGCGCTCTGCGCAAATCGGGAGCGTCGACAGTCGGGTTGAAATGGCCGAACGATATACTGGACGACCAGCGGAGAAAATTGGCGGGAATATTGATCGAAGCGCAGGGCGACATGCTGGGGCCCAGCGTGGTAGTGATCGGCATCGGATTAAACATAAAATTACCCCCCTCCGTGTCGCGGCATATCGACCAGCCGGTGAGCGCTCTGGCGCAAGTCGTGACAGAGCTGCCGGAACGCAATCGTTTGCTTGCGCTACTATTGCAGGAGCTGGCAGAGATGCTGGCCACATTTGCGGCACAGGGTTTCGCACCGTTGCGTACCGAATGGGAAAATTATCATGTGTATCAAAATCGCCCAGTCAAAATGTTGTTGCCCGATGGAAGACAGGTCGCAGGCATCGTACGCGGCGTGACTGACGAAGGCGCATTGTGCGTTGAAACAGGGCAAGGCGTGCAAAATTTCAATGCGGGCGAAATCAGCTTGCGGGAGGCATAGTGCTATTGCTCGACGTTGGGAACAGTCGTTGTAAATGGGCGCGCGTCGAGAACGGCGCGTGGTCGCATCACGGCGCGATCGACAATGCCGAATGCGCCGCGCTGCAACGTGACTTTGCCGCAATGTCACCCCCGGCGCGCATCATCGTTTCCAATGTGGCGGGAGAAGAGATGGCGCAACGCTTGCGCGCCCTGTGCGCCGCATTTCCGGCGACGCCGGAATTTATTGCCGCGCGCAGCGAACAATGCGGCGTGAGCAATTCATATGACACTCCCGCAAGCTTGGGCAGCGACCGCTGGGCTGTGCTCATCGCGGCCTGGCGGAGAATACGGCGGGCTTGTCTGGTAGTGAATTGCGGGACCGCAACCACAGTGGACGCGCTGTCGGACACGGGCGAATTCCTTGGCGGCCTAATCCTGCCCGGAATCACCCTGATGCAGCAAAGCCTGCTGCACAGCACAGCACAACTGGCGGATGTGAAAGGCCGACTGCAAGATTTTCCGCACAACACGGCAGATGCGATCTATAGCGGCGTGATGCGCGCGACGCAGGGGGCGATCCAACAACAGTACGCTTTGTTGAAGGGAAGTGAAACGGCCGCCTGTATATTGAGCGGCGGCGCGGCAGATCAAATCGAGCCGCTACTTGGCATGCCGGTGCTGCGTGTAGATAATCTGGTGCTGGAAGGATTGCAAATAATCGGGGAAGCAAGCGCATGAAGAAGTGGATATTGGCTCTGTTGGTACTGGTGAACGTCATCTTTTTTGCCGTGATGCATTGGGGAGGCTCGCTGACCGTGGATGCCAACAATCCGCCCGCGCAAGCGGCGCTCAATGCCGACAAGATCAAACTGCTGGACATGAATGCACCCGCCGCATCCGCACCGGCCTCCTCCGTCGCAGCGTCCGCACCGGCGCTCGCCCCCGTTGTGCAATCCGCCGCAACAAGCCCTCCAATTGGCAAACTAAACTGTATGGAATGGGGCGAGCTCTCCGGCACAGCCCTGCTGCGGGCTGAAAAAGCGCTTGCTCCGTTGAAACTGGGAAACAGGCTGAAACAACGCTTGAGCGAGTATGCGAACGGCTACTGGGTTTATATCGCCCCGATGAAAACCCATGCTCAAGTAGAGCAGAAGATCGCCCAACTCAAAGCGCGGGGAGTCGCGGACTATTTCGTCATACAGGAAGCTGGACCCTGGCAATATGCGATCTCTCTGGGCGTATTCAAAACTGAAGATGCGGCAAAGAAATACCTGGGCAAGTTGCAAGGACAAGGAGTAAAGACGGCTATGCTGGGCGAACGCACCAGCAAACTAAAATATACAGTCTTTGTGTTGAGTCATCTGGAGGGTACTGAGTCCTCTCAAATCGCCGCGCTGCACAAAGACTTTCCGGAAAGCGAACTCAAGCTTGTTCCATGCAATTGACAGGCGGGTACAAAATCGGGAAAATCCCGCCCTCTTTGAAGCAACGGTCGTTATAAAGTTGCGCAAGTTTCGGTGATATAGCTCAGGTGGTTAGAGCGCAGCACTCATAACGCTGAGGTCGGTGGTTCAAATCCACCTATCACCACCAACAATTAAGTCCGGAAAACATCCTGGATGCACGAAAACCCGCATGCTTAGCCGCATTGCGGGTTTTTTTGTTGCCCGGATCACCCCGCCCTTCTTCCGCTTGCCATCCCCAGACAAAGTGTCGTAGAATTCGCGCCCTTTGGCATTTGGCCAAACATATTTTATTGGGTTTTGACTATGGTTATCATTCGTATGTCTCGCGGCGGCTCCAAGAACCGTCCATTCTTCAACGTGGTAGTTGCTGATTCGCGCAATCGCCGCGATGGCCGTTTCATTGAACGCGTGGGTTTCTACAATCCTTTGGCCGCTGAAGGTCAAGAAGGTTTGCGTCTGGAACTAGGCCGCGTTACTTATTGGCAAGAAAAGGGCGCGCAATTGAGCGACTCCGTAGCTAAGCTGGTTAAGCGCGCTGGTGCAGCAGCAAAAGCCTGATGCTTCCGCCCCCATGGTCGTCATGGGGCGTATCGTTAGCGCGCAGGGAATTCTCGGCTGGGTGAAGGTGCAGACTTTTACCGAGCATTTGGATGGCCTGCTCGACTACGATGAGTGGTATCTGGGCAACGACAAGCAGCCGTGGCGCAAGGTTGAAGTGCTGGAGGCCAATGTCCACGGCAAGGTTTTAGTGGTCAAACTGCCCGGCATCGTCGACCGCACTGCGGCCGAGCAATGCAAAGGCCTGTTAGTCGCGGTACACCGCGACAGCTTGCCCAAACAAGAACCCGGAGAATATTTTTGGTCTGACTTGATCGGCATGCAGGTGATAAACCTTGCCGGTGAAGCGCTGGGCACAGTGGATACCCTGCTGGAGACCGGCGCGAACGACGTGCTGAGCGTGCGCGATGCTGAAGGAAAAGAAAGGCTCATTCCTTTTCTCGCCAGCGTCATTCAGCAGGTCAGCTTGGAAGAAAGAGTGATACGCGTGGATTGGCAAGCGGATTACTGAGATGCGTTTCGATGTGGTTACGCTGTTTCCCGAAATGTTCGACGCAATCACGCGGTATGGCGTGACGCGGCGCGCAGCGGAGCAACAAAGGTTTCAGTTGCAAACGTGGAATCCGCGCGAATTCACGACCGACAATCACCGCACGGTGGATGACCGCCCCTACGGCGGCGGCCCCGGAATGGTGATGCTGGTGGAACCGCTGGCTCAGGCGATCAGCGCAGCGAAAGCAGCGCAGGCCGCAAGCGAGGTAACTAAAAGTCGCGTGATTCATCTGTCGCCGCAAGGCCGGCAGCTCACCCATGAAGTGGTGAAGGAATTACTGGCGCGCGACGAAGGATTGATTTTGCTGGCGAGTCGGTACGAGGGGGTGGATGAGCGCCTGATTCGGCAGTATGTGGATGAAGAGCTTTCCATCGGGGATTATGTGTTGTCCGGTGGCGAGTTGGCAGCAATGGTGTTGATAGACAGCTTGGTACGGCAGCTCCCCGGAGTTTTGGGTGATGCCGAATCGGCGCAGCAGGACTCGTTTGTAAACGGCCTGCTGGATTGTCCGCACTACACGCGCCCGGAAGTTTATGGAGGCGAGGGCATTCCCGATGTATTGATGTCGGGACACCACGCCGAAATAGAGAAGTGGCGACTGAAGCAGTCCTTAGGTAGAACTGCGGAACGTCGTCCGGATTTGCTGGCAGTACGCCAGTTTACAAAACAGGAAGCTCGGCTACTGGCAGAGTACCAGCAGGAACAAGCGCCCGCACAACAAGAGGAATCAAAATGAATCTGATCGCAATACTAGAGAAAGAAGAAATCGCCCGTCTGAATAAGACTATTCCGGCATTCGCACCAGGCGACACAGTGATCGTTAACGTCAACGTGATTGAAGGCGAGCGCAAGCGTACCCAGGCTTACGAAGGCGTGGTCATTGCCAAGCGCAACAAAGGACTGAACTCCAGCTTCATCGTGCGTAAAATCGCAGCCGGTGAAGGTGTCGAACGTACTTTTCAAACTTATTCACCTGCGATCGAAAGCATCGAAGTGAAGCGTCGCGGCGACGTACGCCGTGCCAAGCTGTACTACTTGCGCGATCGCTCCGGCAAGTCTGCACGTATCAAAGAAAAGCTGGCACCACGCAAGGTTGTGGCTACGGCTTAAGTCTGCAAGCGCGTGGTTAAACAAAGGGGAGCTTCGGCTCCCCTTTGTCATTTCCTGTTCGAGGTGTTGTAGAAGCGTGCCTTGCACGCGAACGGGCTCTATCGCGTGCAAGGCACGTTCCACATCCGGCCAGCAATGACGATTGACATGCGGACAAATATGACCGACGATGTACACCATGAAAGGCAACTAATTTATAAAGAAGCTCAAAGCACTTGCCGAGCGCAAGGGCTGGGCTTACGAGTGGCGTCCCGATGAAGGCAAGGGTAGTCACGGTGCACTTTACGTAAACGGCCAGAAAACCATCGTGTGCAATTTGAAAGACGAGTTAAAAACGGGAACCTTTCACGCCATGCTCAAACAACTGGGCATCAAAGAAAATGACCTGCACAAATAGAGAGGCATCATGAAAACTTACGACTACGCATTTCGCTTTACCAAAGAAGGCGACGGATGGGTGATTACTTGCCGCGACCTTGCCGAAGCGATTTCTCAGGCCGAGGCAGGAGAAGATCGGATTGAAATTGCGGAAGGCTGCTTGCAAGCCGCGCTTGAGTCACGTATCCGCGATAACGAACCATTGCCTATCGCCAGCAAGCAGCGCCGAGGGGAGGTCATAATTTCTCCGCCTGCCGCCACGGCAGCAAAGGGCGCGCTTTATGATGCAATGCGCGAAGCAGGCATCTCCAAGGTAGAGCTTGCCCGCAAGCTAGGCATTGATGAAAAAGAAGTCCGCAGAATGCTGGATGCTGGGCACGGCACAAAGCTCCCTCGTATTGCCGAAGCAGTTGAAGCGCTGGGACGACATTTGCATATCGCGCTTGCTTGAGTGAGTGAATTAAGTAAACCAAGCCTGACCTTACACGGGAGCTTTTGGTGAAAATGAATCAATTATTTATTGTAAATCTGCATGCCACGCTACTTTTAATAGTACAGACCAGCGTGTCCGTCTAATTAACGTAGACCCTTTCAGCACGAAATGGAACGATATGGAATATGAAGACGACAACGAAGGCCTGCTTGCAAAACGCACGGAACTAATTCAAATTGCCGCCTCGGTTCTTGATCCCCGTGATGCCAAGTTAGCTGAGCGCTTGGTGGACTCTTTCTGCGCATTGACACCACCGCGTGATGCGCCAGTGTTCAGGGAGCTCATCACAATCAACTCGCAAGGGGCGGGAGGAGGAAATTCCCGAAAGCTGGGAAATCTTTGGTTGAACTGGCGAAAGTTTGTCGGTGAGTTTGGAGATATGAGCCTAACCGTGGCTGGCACAGTAGCAGAACCGAGACTGATCCCGCTGGCAGCACTAAGCATTTGGAACAAGATTTGGGCTCACTCATCTATCGAGCTATCAAGAGAACATGCGACGGTCTTGTATGCAATGTGGCACGGGAGAGACAAAGACAACATGCTGTTAGAAACCGATGCTATTGAGAAAAGTGAGGTCTTGTTCCAACTAAATGGCTGGCCCACTCTCGATCAACAGGCATATATCTCGATCATTGATGACCTAGAAAAACTTCGGTGCATTAAGCGTAAGAGCTCGGGGGGCATATGGCTATGCGAATGGGTAAAGAAGTCATACGCATAGCTGCCGCCGGGTCTAACCCGGCGATGCAGAGGACGCTGAAATTTTCATGTCACTTTGTAATTAGCGTCTTGTACTGCCGTTAAAATGAAACCTCCTCCCCCTTATCAATCTCAACTACGTACCCCCTTTGGTGTGCTGGGTGTCCATTGCGCGGATGACACGCTAATAGGCATCACTTTTCTTGCGCCGGACAGTGCAGCGTTGCCGCCTCGCGATGCATTTTCACGCGAAGTTTGCGCGCAGTTAACGGCGTATTTCGCCGACGCCGATTTTCAATTCGACTTGCCGCTGAAACTAGAAGGGACGGAACATCAGCGCAAAGTGTGGCAAGCCATTCGTAATATTCCGTGCGGGCAAGTGCGGACTTATGGCGAGCTTGCTGCGTTGTTGCAATCCAGCCCGCGCGCAGTGGGGCAGGCTTGCGGCAGCAATCCGATTCCGGTTGTGATTCCCTGCCACCGCGTGGTGAGCAAGGCGGGCTTGGGCGGATTTATGCATCGTGCAGATGATGGAGCGCTGGACATTAAGCGATGGTTATTGGGACATGAAGGCGAACGTTCGGCACCCGTTAAAAACTGTGGTTCGACAGGCTCACCACGAACGGTTAATAGATGAACGACACCGATCTGCTCGACGAATTCTGCGATGCGCTGTGGCTGGAGGACGGACTGTCACGCAACACGCTGGAAAGCTACCGGCGCGATTTGCAGAAATTCGCCGACTGGCTACAGATGCAGCGCGGCATCACGCTGCTGGAAACTACGCACGCCGATTTGCAGGGCTTTCTCGCACATCTGTTTACGCAGCAAAAAGCCAAAGCCACCAGCACCAGCCGCGCCATTTCCAGCCTCAAGCGTTTGTTCCGCTACCTGCTGCGGCAGAACAAAATCAGCGTCGATCCCGCATTGCAGATCGCCACGCCAAAATTGCCGCGCAGCCTACCCAAGAGCCTCACCGAAGAGGATGTCGAATTGCTACTGAACGCGCCGGATGTGGCCACGCCGCTGGGAATGCGCGACCGCACCATGTTCGAGGTGCTGTATGCCACCGGCCTGCGCGTGTCCGAATTGGTGGGCTTGAGCGTGGCGCAGGTGAGTCTTGACATGGGTGTGGTGCGCGTGATGGGCAAAGGCAGCAAAGAACGTCTGGTACCACTGGGGGAAGAAGCGCAGGATTGGTTGCAGCGCTATTTGCGCGAGATGCGTCCGCTGCTGCTGTCCGGCCAACTGAGCGACGCGATGTTCGTCACCCAGCGCGGCGCGGGTATGACGCGACAGATGTTCTGGTATCTCATCAAGAGGCACGCGAAACAAGGCGGGCTGATCAAACCGATGTCTCCGCACACGCTGCGCCACGCGTTTGCCACGCATTTGCTCAACCACGGTGCGGATCTGCGCGTGGTACAGATGCTATTGGGGCATTCGGATATTTCCACGACGCAAATCTACACCCATGTGGCGCGCGAAAGACTCAAAGCGCTGCATGCGAAACATCACCCCAGAGGCTGATACCGGCTCATCCGTCCTCCCTCTGTGCTTGTTGATTCCCGCGCTTTAACCGATAATGCCGCAGCTCTAGGCACCCCATATTACGGGCTTGGATGCCGGGCAACGTGCCCAAGTTATCTTAGTGATTGGACGAAGCATTGAACATTGATTTCCAACGTGCGGTTGATCGTATTGCGGGTGTGCCGATTTGCGCACTGCTCTCCCTGACCGAACGCTTCCGCAATTTCTTGTTCGGCTCTCCCGTCCTTGCCACCCCACCCAAACGCATACTCATCATCCTGCTATCGGAGATGGGCAGCCTAGTGTTGGCGCAACCGATGTTCGCCAAACTCAAACAGCAATATCCCGATGCAGAGTTGCATATTCTGATGTTCGCCAAAAACCGCGAAGTGCTTGATCTGCTCGGCGTGATGCCGCGTGAGCATGTGATCACGATCAGCGACAAATCGCTGGGCGGACTGGTGTCGGACATGCTAAGCGCGCTGAGCACCATGCGCGCACTCAAATTCGATGCGGTGATCGACTGCGAATTGTTCTCGCGCGTGAGCAGCATCTTCGCCTATCTTTCCGCCGCGCCGATTCGCGTGGGTTTTCACCCGCATACACAGGAGGGGTTGTATCGCGGCTCCTTCATCACGCGTCCGGTGATGTACAACCCCTACCGCCACTTGTCGCAGCAATTCCTGACCATGGTCGCGGCCATCGAATCCAGCGGCACGCCTATCGCCAAAGCGGCGGCAGCCGAACTATCCGCACCGCCGCTGTTGCAGTTTGCCGAAGGCGAGCTGCAACAAGTCGGCGACAAGCTGCATGCGGACTTTCCCGTGCTGGCAGGCAAAAAGCTGGTGCTGGCCTACCCCGACGGCGGCATCTTGCCGATCCGCGCATGGCCTCCCGCATACTACAAACAGTTGTGCGCGGCACTGCTGCAAGACGGCTATGCCGTCGCCCTGATCGGCCTGCCGGACGCCAAGCCGCTGGCGCAGGAAATTGTGAATCATTGCGCGCATGCGCACTGCATCGACCTTACCGGCTACACCAAATCGGTGCGTCACCTGCTGGCGATCTTCAATCACGCGAGTCTGCTGATTACCAACGACGGCGGGCCGGGACAATTCTCCGCGTTGACGCGCTTGCCCACGCTGGTATTCTTCGGGCCGGAAACGCCCGCACTGTATAGCCCGCTGGCGCCCAACATCCATTGTCTGTATACGTCGCTGTCCTGTTCGCCGTGCCTCACGGCCTACAATCACCGCAAGTCGCCATGCGACGGCGACAACCAATGCCTGAAACAGATCACGCCGGAGCAAGTGCTGGGCAAAGCACGCGAATTGCTGAACGCGGAACACTCCGCATGAAAACCGGTTTCGGTCTCCGCATGAAATTCTCCTCGCTGCTGCGCCGCATTTTGTCGCGGCGCTTTTTAAAATTCGGCACGGTCGGCGCATCCGGCACGGTGGTCAACATCGGCGTGCTGTATTTCGCGCAAGAACATATTTTCAACACGGTGCAACAGACGGAACTCAAGCTCAATCTGTCGCTGGTGTTGGCGATTTTTCTGGCTACGCTGAACAACTTTTTCTGGAACCGTCTGTGGACTTGGTCTGATCGCACGGAGCATCACCATCGCCCCTGGTTGTCGCAGTTCGGGCAATACACGCTGGCATGCTGGCTGAGCATTGCATTGCAGCTCGTGTTCACCAATTTGCTTGCGCCCCATGTCTATTATCAGTATGCCAACCTGATTGCTATCGTTTTGACCAGCGTGCTGAATTTCGTGTTGAACGACATCTGGACATTCGGCCGGTTGAAACTATTGCCCTCATCTCAGACGCACGCGAAACCCGGCGACGATGCTCCCTAATGTAACCATCTCGCGTTTTGTTTTTTACGTGCTGGCAATTCTGCTGGCGGCATTTACGTATTTCTACGGACTGGATAGTCCGCACATCCCCAAGAACGGCGACGAGTTCCCCTACGCGCACATCACGCGTCTGACCGCCGACAGCGGGCATCTGCTGCCGCTGCAATCGCAACTGCACGACATGCGCAACACCAAGCCGCCGCTGCTGTTCTGGCAAGGCATCGCCTCCACGCACTGGGGGCAGGAATGGACCTGGTTCAATCTGCGTTACCCGAGCGTGATCTACACGCTGCTGACCGCGCTGCTGGTTTTTTTATTGGCACAACGGCTGGTTCGAAATCAGGGCGGCGCACCGGACGATGCACTGGAAACCGGCTTCATCGCGGCGCTGACTTTTCTGGCCTTCTTCAGCACCTACCGTTTCGGTCGGCCTTTTCTGGTCAATCCCGCCGAAGTGTTCTGGTTCTTCCTGCCATTCTTCACGCTACTGTATTGGCGCTCCAGCGCATTCGATTCGCGCTTGATCGTGCCGCTGCTGCTGGGCGTCGAGGTAGGTATCGGCCTGCTGTATAAATCTTTCGCCCTGGTCGCGCCGGTGGCGTTCGCGCTGTCCTGGTGGTATTTGCACCAACGCGATTATCGGTTGAGCGCATTCCTGCGCAAAGACTCATGGAAAATCGCCATTACCGTTGCGGTGTCTCTGGCTTTATTCAGCCTGTGGTTTGTGTTCGACCCCGACCCGGGGGCGGTATGGCGCGAATTCGTCGTGGGGGAAAACGCGGGCAAATTCGATCCGCGCAGCGGCAGTTATCTCGGCAATTTTTTGTGGGGCGGCAGCAGCATATGGGCGCTGCTAGTCGGCTATCCGATGAATGCCGGCTTGCTGGCGTTCCCCGTTATAGCGGTTTTTTGGAGCACCTACCGGCGCCGTGCAGTGCTGAGCGATGCAGAAAAAATGTTGTGGATATGGATGGCTGTTTTATTCATCGTGTTCAGCATCCCCAGCCAGCGCACGGCGCGCTATCTGCTGGAGGCGATGCCGGGGCTGGCTGTGCTGTGCGCACTCAACTGGCAGCGCATCAGCCGACTGGCCTTTGTAGCGAGCTTATTGTTTGCAGGCAGCGTGTTGGCGCTGATCGCGTTCCTATCGTGGCGTTTGCAGCACGAAATGCCCGGCGCTGATTTGTATAGCCCGGGGTATTGGCTGCTGCTGTCGGTTACCGGCGTGCTCACGCTGCTGGCGATATTCTGGAGCCGCCACACCCGAATGTTGGTCAACGTGGTAGCGCTGCTGGTGTTGCTCATGCTGGCCGCATTTCTGCGTCCGCTCGACGGTGCACAGGGAAACTTCAGCGCGGACGCACAGCGCTATGCCCAAGGCAAAGAGGTATGGACACCGTGCAACTTCAGGGCGGTGGATGAGGGCTATCGCTTCCTGCTTCCGGGCGCACAAGTGCATGGATATTTTTCAGAGCCCGCGCAAAGCGTCGCCGAGCTGTCTGCCAAATATGCGCTGTTCGCAGTGCAAATGCCGTTACAGGAAAAGTGCGAGGGCTGCAAAATCATCGGCCAACGCTTGGAGATACGCAGCCGGCATAGCCCGGAACAGATCAAGCAAATATTGCACGGCGAGGTATTCCAGCAGCTGTTTACCAAAGAGCTGTTGATCGAAGCACCGCAGGCTACGCCCGCGCTGCCGCTCGCAGAAGGGTGTCGCTGATGCCGGGCAAACAAACCCTGCACCGGCTCATCATTCCGGGCTTGATCCTCATTGCGTTCGGCAGTGCTTTTTACAAAACGTCGCATTCACCCGCCTCTGCAAAGTTTCTGCCCCCGGCATCCGTGGTGTCGAATCAATCCGCCCCGCGTTTTGAAACCCATTTCGCATCATCCAAATTGTTTGCCCAGGTACATGCCGCATCCGGCATCGAACTGAAAGACGGAGGCATTCGCGCCTTCTGGTTTTCGGGCAGCCGCGAAGGCGCAAAAGATGTTGCCATCCACAGCGCCGTGTTCGACCCGGCAACATCGCAGTGGGGTGGCGAAAATATCGTGGTGTCGCGGGAACAGATTCAGCAAGCGCTGCATCGCTACGTCGCCAAACTCGGCAACCCCGTCGTGGGGCGCATGGCGGATGGCACATTGCGCATGTTCTACGTCACCGTATCGCTGGGCGGATGGGCGGGAAGCTCGATCACCACGCTGACCTCCCGCGACGAGGGCGCAACCTGGAGCGAAGCGCGACGCATGATCACCTCCCCCTTCATCAACATCAGCACCTTGGTTAAAGGCGCGCCGTTTCTTTACAGCGACGGCACGATAGGCTTGCCGGTGTATCACGAGTTCATCAGCAAATTCGCCGAGCTGTTGCGGGTAAACCAAGACGGCATCGTGCTGGACAAGCAGCGTTGGGCCGCAGGAGGACAAGGCACCCTGCAACCCGTTGTGCTGATACAGAACGCACAAGCCGCACAGGTGCTGATGCGCTATTCCGGCGCGGCGGCACCGCATCGCGTCGTCACCGTTTCAACGCAGGATGCGGGACAGCACTGGTCGCCACCGACGAAGTCGGCCTTGCGCAATCCCGATGCCGCCGTGACAGGAGTCACCCTGCCGGACGAACGCATGCTGGCGGTGCTGAACGATCAGGAACAGGGACGCGATACGCTGTCCCTCATGCTTTCAACGGATGGCGGCAGCACATGGCGCATGCTGCAACAACTGGAAGACCAGCAAGCCGCCAGCGCACAGGCAGACGAGGCGCGCTATCTCGGCAATGCGCAAACACTCATTCAACAAAGCGACGCGGCGACAGCAGAGCATCTTGCAGACTATGTCGAATCGACCAAGCGCACTGTGTGCAAAGAAGGAAGATGCCGTTACGAATTCTCCTATCCCTATTTGATCCAAATGCAGCGCGGCGATTTCCATCTCGTTTACACATGGAACCGGACATTCATCAAACACCTATGGTTCAACCAAGCCTGGTTGGATCAGCGCCTGAAAGAGTCTGCAAATGATGCCCCTCACTGACATCACCGGACTGGCCGGCATCGCGCTCGCCGTCACGGCACTCGTGTTGCGCTTGCCCGTCGCGGCGCGTTTGCAGTCTGGGCTGCAAGCATGGCTGGCCAGTGCGATTCTCGTTGCACTGGCGATTCCGTTCGGAGGAATGTCCGGGGCGGAATATGTGCGCGGCATCACGGGAGACTTGAGCATAGCAACGCTGGCGCTATTGCTGCCGCCCCTTGTGCTTCCCCGCACAAACGGACAAGCGCCATCCCGCGCCAAAATTTTATCCGAATTTAATTTAACCCTGCTCTTGCTCGCCTGCGCGGCCGTTGCACTCTATCCGATGGCGCTGGGCATCGGCATGTTCGACCCGTACCGTCTGGGTTTCGGCAATCTGTGGTTTATCGCGGGGCTGTTATTCATGGCGTCGGCCACATGGATTCGGCAGTACACGCTGATTGCGCTGGGTCTGTCGTTGGCCGTGCTGGCATGGAGTGTCGGCTGGTATGAATCGAACAACCTGTGGGACTATTTGCTCGACCCTTGGGTATCTGTCTACGCGCTTGCGGTGCTGATCAAACGCGGCGCCTCAATGGCAGCTAAACGACTTTTTCCGCCGCGCTGAATCAAGCGCCGAGATAAGCACGCTGCACCGCATCGCTGCCGAGCAATTCGCTCGCCTCACCCGACAACGTGATCGCACCGCTCTCCAGCACGTAGCCGCGCTGCGCGGCTTCGAGTGCAAGCTTGGCGTTTTGCTCGACGAGCAGAATAGAAACGCCCTGCGCGGAAACCTCGCGGATCGTTTCAAATATCTTCGCCACCATCATCGGCGCAAGTCCCATACTGGGTTCATCCAACATCAACAATTGCGGGTGACTCATCAGCGCGCGCGCGATGGCGACCATCTGCTGCTCACCGCCGGACAGCGTGCCCGCGAGTTGCGCACGGCGTTCGGCCAGGCGCGGAAACAACGCGTACATGCGTTCGAGATCGGCGCTGATCTGCCCGTCATCACTGCGCGTGTAAGCGCCCATTTGCAGATTTTCCGCCACGCTGAGACGCGCGAAAATTCCGCGCCCCTCCGGCACCAGCGCCAAGCCCGCACTCACGCGCTGATGCGAGGGAACGTGATGCAACGGGCTACCGTCGTAGTGCATTTTTCCGGCAGTACAGTGCAACAGACCTGCCAGCGCTTTGAGCGTGGTGGTCTTGCCCGCACCGTTGCTGCCGATGAGCGCAACCAGCTCGCCGGGCGCGATGTGCAAGTCGATTCCCTTCAGCGCATGAATGCCGCCGTAGGAAACTTTAAGGTCATTCACTTCGAGTAATGGAAGTTGCGGCTTCATGCTTCGCCTCCCAGATAAGCCGCTATCACTGCCGGATCGCGGCGCACGTCTTCCGGTTTTCCTTCGGCGATTTTCTTGCCATAGTCCAACACCGCCACGCGATCGCACAACCCCATAATGAGCTTCACGTCGTGCTCGATAAGCAACACGGTAACGCCGTCATTGCGTATGGATTGCAGCAAAGCCTTCAGGCTTTCGGTTTCGGTCGCATTCATTCCCGCGACCGGCTCGTCCAGCGCCAGCAGCTTGGGTTCCGTGGCCAACGCGCGGGCAATCTCCAGCCTGCGCTGCTCACCATAGGAAAGATTTTTCGCCAGCGTATTTGAAGGCCGATGAATGCCGACGTAACGCAGCAATTCGTGCGCGCGTCCAGCGATGGCGCGCTCTTCCGCGCAGGTGGCAC
The DNA here is from genome assembly GCA_009773615.1 of Gallionellaceae bacterium. GTDB lineage: Bacteria > Pseudomonadota > Gammaproteobacteria > Burkholderiales > Gallionellaceae > PALSA-1006. The sequence continues at coordinate 78,981 of WSYA01000001.1, read as the reverse complement.
GGTTGTGTGTAAGCGCTCCCCAGATGCCGGAGTGCGTGCGCACATGCCGTCCGACCATAACGTTCTCCAGCGCCGTCATGTTGGCGAACAGGCGAATGTTCTGAAAGGTGCGCGCGATACCTGCCTGCGCCAGCAGATGCGGCTTGCAACAGGCATAAGAGTTAGCATCAAAGCTAAACGTGCCCTCGTCGAGCTGATACAGTCCGGTGATCACATTGAACAGCGTGGTCTTTCCCGCGCCGTTCGGCCCGATGAGTCCGTAGATTTCTCCGCGCTTAATATGCAGCGACACAGCGGACAGCGCGGCCAATCCGCCGAAGTGTTTGCACACCCCTGACAGCTCCAGCAAAGTTTCACTTGGCTGCGTCATACACCGTATCCTGTTCTTGCTGTGCTACGGTTTCATCCGGCATCAGTTCGCGGCGGCGCTGGGTGGAAGGCCACAATCCGGCGGGACGCCACAGCATTACCAGAATCAGCGCCAAGCCAAACATCAGCATGCGCAAGCTTTCGGGATCGACCACGATCTTGCCGAACAAGGCCTGCTGTAGCGGGCCCGCGCCGTGGCGGAAGGCTTCGGGCAGTATCACCAGCAACACACCACCCAAGACCACACCCGCGATGTTGCCCATGCCGCCCAGCACCACCATGCACAGGATCATCACCGACTCCATCAGGCTGAAACTCTCGGGGCTGACAAAGCCCTGAAAGCCCGCGAACAATCCGCCGGAAATGCCGCCGAACGTTGCTCCCATGGCGAACGCGAGCAGCTTGATGTTGCGCGTGTTGATGCCCATCGCATTCGCCGCCACTTCGTCTTCGCGTATCGCCATCCACGCGCGACCGATACGCGAATGCTGCAAACGTAGCGAGACGAAGATCACCAGCAAAGTGAAGCCGAGAAACAGGTAGTAATGCAAATGCACTGCCGTGAAATCCACACCGAACAGCTCGTGCGTCTTGCTGAAGGAAAAGCCGCCCATACTCAGCGGATCGATGCTGCTAATGCCCTGAGGGCCGTTGGTGATGTTGACCGGCGCATTCAAGTTGTTCATGAAAATGCGGATGATCTCGCCGAAGCCCAGCGTGACGATGGCGAGGTAATCGCCGCGCAGACGCAAGGTGGGCGCACCGAGCAGCACGCCGAAGAAACAAGCGAGCAGCGCGCCCAGCGGTAACACCGCCCAGATCGGCCAGTGCAGACCGAACTGCGGCGAGCCGAGCAGCGCATAGGTGTAGGCGCCCACCGCGAAGAACGCGATGTAACCCAAATCGAGCAAGCCCGCATAGCCGACCACGATGTTCAGCCCCAGCGCGAGCATGATGTAGAGCAAGGCGAAGTCGGCGATGCGCACCCAGCCGTGGCCGAGAAGCGAGTCGATGATGAACGGCAACACCAGCAACGCGGCGGCAAACGCCGCGAGCATCGGCTTGGATTGATGATTGAACTTCATGCGCGCTCCGCCACACGTTCGCCCAGCAAGCCGGAGGGTCTAAACACCAGCACCGCGATCAGCACAAAGAACGCGAACACGTCCTGATAGTTGCTGCCGAAGAAACCGCCGCTCAGGTCGCCGATGTAGCCCGCACCCAAACTCTCGATCAGACCCAGCACCACGCCGCCCAGCATCGCCCCGCGCAGATTGCCGATGCCGCCCAGCACCGCAGCAGTAAAGGCTTTTAACCCGAGCATAAAGCCCATGTAGTAATGCACGATGCCGTAGTTGGCGCTAACCATAAAGCCCGCCACGGCAGCCAACGCCGAGCCCAGCATGAAAGTCGCGGAGATTACGCGATTGATATCCACGCCCATCAGCGCAGCAGCAGAGGGATTCTCGGCGACCGCGCGCATCGAGCGACCGAAGCGGCTGCGATGGATCAGCAACATCAAGCCCGCCATCATGAGCAATGCGATCAACACGATGGCGATCTGCACATCGGTGATAATCGCGCCGCCCAGCTCATGCAGACCATTGCTAAACGGCATAGGGAAAGCGTGATATTCGCGCCCCCAGATCATCATCGCCAGATTTTGCAGCACGATGGAAACACCGATGGCGGTGATCAAAGGAGCGAGACGCGGCGCATTGCGCAGCGGGCGGTAGGCGACGCGTTCTATGCCGTAGCCCAGCGCCATACACGCGGCGACGGCCACCATCAAGCTGCACAATACGGCCAGCACCGAAGAGAGCGCCGCCGCCAGCAAAATTTGCAACACGGTGAGTGCCACCATGGCACCGACCATCACCACTTCGCCATGCGCGAAATTGATCAGGCCGAGAATGCCGTAGACCATGGTGTAGCCGAGCGCGACCAGCGCATACACGCTGCCCTGCACCAGGCCATTAACGATTTGCTGAAAGAGGATGTCCACGGCTTACAAATAAAAAGCGACACGCAAGGTGTCGCTTGAATTAACCATTGCACGCATCAATGCGCGGCGACCGGCGCGGTGCCGCCCATCGTCTCAACCGCTTGCCATTTTCCCTGACGCACCTGATACATGGTGATCGCGCCGCCCTTGAGGTCGCCTTTTTCATCGAAGGCGATCTTGGCTGTCACGCCGTCGTGCACCACCTTACCCAGCAACGGCAGATATTTGGCCGGCTCGGCCGAACCAGCTTGCTGCATCGCGGCGATCATCACGTTCACTGCGTCGTAGCAATACGGGGCATACAACTGGATGGGCTGCTTGAACTGCGCTTCATAGCGGGTGGAAAAATCGCGGCCTCCCTGCATCTTGTCCAAAGGCACGCCGGGCAAAGAAGCATACGTGCCTTCGGCGGCCGCACCTGCGTTCTCAATCAGCTTCGGCGTGTAGCCGCCATCGCCCATTAAGAACTGCGTCTTCATACCCAGTGCGCGCAATTGCTTAACCATAGGCGCGCCCTGCGGATCCATGCCGCCGAAGAATACGAGGTCGGGGTGCTTGCCTTTGATCGAGGTCAGCACGGATGCGAAATCAATCGCCTTGTCGGTGGTGTATTGGCGCGAAACAATCTCTGCGCCGCTGGCCTGCGCCGCTTTCACGAACTCGTCCGCGATACCTTGGCCGTAAGCCGTGCGGTCATCCAGCACCGCGATCTTTTTTGCGCCCAGATTTTTCGTCGCATATTCACCCAGCACTTTGCCCTGTTGCGCGTCGTTTGCCATCACGCGGAACGCGGTTTTATAGCCCTGTGCGGTGTAGGCCACGGCCGTAGCTGAAGGGGAAATTTGCGGAATGCCGTTGTCGCTGTAGATGCGCGAAGCTGGGATGGTCGTGCCGGAATTGAGATGTCCGATGACACCGTTCACTTTGGCATCCACCAGCTTTTGCGCCACGATGGTCGCGGCCTTGGGGTCGGTCTGGTCATCTTCGCTCAACAGTTCGAAGCGCACTTTCTTACCGGCTATGGTCACGCCCTTCGCATTCGCATCGTCTATCGCCATGCGCGTGCCGTTCTCGTTGTCTTTGCCGATATGCGCCTGCGGGCCGGTGAGCGGCGCGGAAGCGCCTATTTTCACCACCAGTTCGTCGGTATCTTTAGGCTGCACCACTTGCGTTTCAGTCTTGCCACAACCGGCTGAAATAACCGCAACCAGCAATACCAGAAGAGGGGAAATTTTATTGAAGGACATAATGTGAATTCGCTGGACAAAAAGACGGCGGGATTATGCGTAGCCCCCTAGAGCTTGTCAATTTTGGGCAATAAAAAAGCCGGCTTGCGCCGGCTTTTAAGAGCAAGAGCTAATTACTTAGCCAGACCCAGAATGAACTTCACAACTTCTTTGATCTCAGCTTGCTTAGTGCCAGCTGCATCGTTTGCCGGCATAGGCATAGAACCCCACACGCCGGAACCACCCTTGGAAACCTTGGTGATCAGCTTGGCTTCCATGTCTTGACCCTTGTACTTGTCAGCAACCGCTTGCCAAGCCGGTCCGACAACCTTTTTGTCGATTGCGTGGCAAGCTGTGCAATTCAGCTTTTTAGCCACTGCTGGCATATCTGTTGCCATTGCGGAACCAGCAACCAACAGACCTGCAGCAGCGATCATGCTAACCAAAATAGATTTCATATTCTCTCCCTGTAAATTGAACATCAAAAAATTTGGGACTTATTTCCCCGCGCGCATTCTAAACAACTCCATCGACTTTGCAAACCCGCTTTGCAAAGACTGGGTATTAACGCCTAGCTTGCTAGAACGGTTGACACTTCATGGCTGTTCCAGCCATTTAATCAAGTCCGCCCATTGCTCCAAATCCTGTTCAGCGAGATGCGGCGCAACGTCAAAGATGCTCTTGCCTTCAAACGCGGCGTTCACATACACCTGCGCCTCGCGCAAATAGGCCAAGACCGGCAGGTCGAGCTGCTCCAGAAACTGCTCCAGCGTCACCGCAGCGCGCGTGCGCGGAGCCATGCGCATGCCCACCACGCCGATCTGCACATGACCTTTGCGCGCGGCTTTTACTGCGCTCAATACCTGCAAGAAATCGTAACTGGCCTGAATGTCGAACAATGACGGAGCGATCGGCACAATAATCTTTTCCACCAATTTGATCGCATGATCCAAGTTCTTGCCATGCAACCCCGCCGGGGAATCGATCACCATCACATCGGCTTTTTCGACATTTTTACGCTCATCCTGCATCGGCCAGATGATCGGCAAACTGCTATCGCGCTGAGCCAGCCAAAGATTGGCCGACTTCTGCCGATCCAGATCGAGCATCGCCACATGCCTCCCCGTCGAGGCCAGATAACCCGCGACGTTGGTGCTCAGCGTAGTCTTGCCGCTACCACCTTTGGGATTGGCTATCAATATGGTCTGCATGGATCCTCCTGTTACCTATGAAACTACAATTAGCCACGGATGAACAGAGCGTGGTTGTCGCCGCTTCAGCGGCTTGCTATCCCCGACCCACCTCTTGCGGGTGCAGATTAACACGGACAAAACCTTCATGGCTTGATTTTCATCCGTAAACATCCTTGTTCATCTGCGGCTAAAATATTTGCCGTTTTACTTTTCAACCTGCGACACATCGCGCACCGCGCCCTTGTCGGCGCTCGTCACCATCGCCGCATAAGCGCGCAACGCCACCGATACTTTGCGCTGACGTTCGGCTGCGGGCTTCCAAGCTTGCTTACCCTTGGCTTCCATCACCGCACGGCGCTGCGTCAACTCGGCATCGCTGATCACCAGACGGATACTGCGATTCGGAATGTCGATTTCGATGCTGTCGCCTTCCATCACCAAGCCTATCGCGCCGCCGCTCGCAGCCTCCGGCGAGACATGGCCGATGCTCAAGCCCGAGGTACCGCCGGAAAAGCGCCCGTCGGTGAGCAGCGCGCACGCTTTGCCCAGACCTTTCGATTTCAGGTACGCGGTCGGATACAGCATCTCCTGCATGCCCGGCCCGCCGCGCGGCCCTTCGTAACGGATCACCACCACATCGCCCGCGACGATCTGGTCGGCAAGGATACCCGCCGTCGCCGCGTCCTGACTCTCGAACACGCGCGCGCGTCCGCTGAATTTCAGGATGCTCTCATCCACGCCCGCCGTCTTCACGATGCAGCCGTCCAGCGCGATGTTGCCGTGCAGCACCGCCAGCCCGCCGTCCTTGGAGTAGGCGTGCGCCTTGTCGCGAATGCAACCATTGGCGCGATCCGCGTCCACGTCCGGGTACAGCATGGACTGCGAAAACGCGATGGTGGTGACGATGCCGCCGGGTGCGGCGCGAAAGAATTTCTGCACCGCCTCGTCCTTGTTCTGCACGATGTCCCACTGTTTGAGGCCGTCGCGCAGGGTCTTGCTGTGCACCGTTCCCGCGTCGGCATGTAGCAGACCGGCTCTATCCAGCTCGCCCAATATTGCGGCGACACCGCCCGCGCGATGCACGTCCTCCATGTGGTACTCGGACGATGGCGCGACCTTGCACAAGGTCGGCACATGCAGCGACAGCCTATCCATATCTTTCATAGTGAAGTCCACGCCCGCCTCGTACGCGATGGCAAGCAAATGCAGCACGGTATTGGTCGAGCCGCCCATGGCAATGTCCAGCGTCATGGCGTTCTCGAAGGCATTGAAAGTCGCGATGCTGCGCGGCAATACCGAGGTATCGTCCTGCTCGTAGTAGCGCTTGCACAATTCGACAACCGTGCGTCCGGCGCGCAGGAACAACTGCTTGCGTTCGGCGTGCGTGGCCACAAGCGAACCGTTGCCGGGCAGCGACAGGCCCAGCGCCTCGGTCAGGCAGTTCATCGAGTTGGCGGTGAACATGCCAGAGCAGGAACCGCAAGTCGGGCAGGCGGAACGCTCGATAGCATCCACTTCCTCGTCGCTGCAATGGCTGTCCGCCGCCGCGACCATCGCATCCACCAAATCCAGCCCTTTGATCTTGCCCTGCCAGTTCACTTTGCCCGCTTCCATCGGCCCGCCGGACACGAATACCACCGGAATATTCAGGCGCATCGCGGCCATCAGCATGCCGGGCGTGATCTTGTCGCAGTTGGAGATGCACACCAGCGCATCGGCACAGTGCGCGTTGACCATGTATTCCACCGAGTCGGCGATCAGGTCGCGCGAAGGCAACGAATACAGCATGCCGTCGTGCCCCATGGCGATGCCGTCATCCACCGCGATGGTGTTGAACTCCTTCGCGATGCCGCCCGCCTTCTCGATCTCGCGCGCCACCAGCTGCCCCATGTCCTTGAGGTGGACGTGGCCGGGCACGAACTGCGTGAAAGAGTTGGCAATGGCGATAATGGGCTTGCCGAAGTCGCTATCGGTCATGCCTGTGGCGCGCCACAGGGAGCGGGCTCCGGCCATATTGCGGCCATGGGTGGAAGTGCGTGAACGGTATTGCGGCATGATGTCCCTCTTAAAAAATTGAAGCACGTATAATTCGAAAACCAATTCTAACCGATTCGCCCTATGCTAGTTCATCCGCAATTCGACCCCGTCGCCATCCATCTCGGCTCCTTCGGCATCCACTGGTATGGGCTGATGTATCTGCTCGGCTTCGCCTGTTTCATCTGGCTGGGCAAAAAACGCCTGCGCACGCTGAACCGTACAGGCTGGGACGACAAATTTCTCGATGACTTATTGTTCTACGGTGTGCTCGGCGTGGTGCTGGGCGGACGTTTGGGCGAAGTGTTGTTCTACAACCCCGGCTTTTATTTTGCACATCCGGCCAAGATCCTCGCGGTATGGGAAGGCGGCATGTCATTCCACGGTGGCTTCCTCGGCGTGCTGATCGCGATGGCACTGTTCGCGCGCGCGCGCAATATCCAGTGGCTGGCATTGATGGATTTCATCGCGCCACTGACACCGCCGGGGCTGGCGTTCGGGCGCATCGGCAACTTCATCAACGGCGAACTGTGGGGACGCCCGACCGATATGCCGTGGGGCATGGCGTTCCCGCAGGTGGACGACCTGCCGCGCCACCCCTCTCAGTTGTATGAATTCGCGCTGGAGGGTGTCGCGCTGTTCGCGCTGCTCTGGCTGTATTCGCGCAAACCGCGTCCGGCCGGCGCCGTGCTCGGCTTGTCAATAGCCGCCTACGGCTGCTTCCGCTTTCTCGGCGAATTCACGCGCACACCGGATGACGGCATCTTCGGCCTGATGACCTGGGGTGTCAGCATGGGTCAGTGGCTGAGCCTGCCTATGGTATTGGCAGGGGGCGCGCTAATGCTGTACAGCTACCGCCGCAAGGCTTGACAGCGCTACTGCGCTCACCCAACATGCGCCCGTTTCATTCAGGATAATCGCCCACTTTGGACAATTTTTCATTAAACGCCCTGCTCGGCATCCTGCTATTACTGCTGGTGTTCGGCGCGTGGTTTTCGGCAGCAGAAACCAGCATGATGGCGATCAACCGCCATCGCCTGAATCATCTGATACGCAAAGGCAACCGCAGCGCGAAGTTGACCGGACGATTGCTCTCCAAAGTGGACAGACTGCTCGGCTCGATTCTGTTCGGCAATACGCTGCTGAATGTGGCGGCAGCGGCCATCACCAACATCGTCATTCTGCGCCTGTTCGGAGCCAGTGAATTAGCCCTGCTGCTGGGCACGCTGCTGATTACCTTTGTGTTGCTGGTATTCAGCGAGATCATGCCCAAGGTCATCGCCGCAAGCTATCCTGAACGTGTCGCGCTGCCTTCCAGCTACTTTCTCGCACCGCTAATCACGCTTTTTCATCCGGTCGTCTCGGTTGCCAGTGCCCTCGTCAAAAGCTTTCTGTCACTATTGCGCATCAAGGTGCAAACCGACCAGAGCAAACAGAAAGTGAGCCTGGAAGAGGTGCGTATGCTGGTTCTGGAAGCCGAGCAGTTTCTGCCGCACAAGCATCAAAAGATGTTGCTCAATCTGGTCGATCTGGAACGCGTCGTGGTCGACGACGTGATGGTTCCACGCAACCAGATCGAGGCGCTCGACATCAGTGCCGGTGCGCAAATCTTGAAACAGCAATTGGCGACCTGCCACCACACGCTGCTGCCCGTGTATGAAAACGCTTTGGACAATATCGTCGGAATATTGCATGTGCGCAAGACGCTCGCTCTGTTGCAAAGCGAAGCCTTCAGCGGCGAAGAGTTGCGCGCTTTGCTGCAGGAGCCGTATTTCATTCCCTCCGACACCACGCTGCTCACGCAACTCCAGCACTTTCAGGAACGCCATCTGCGTCTGGGATTGATCGTGGACGAATACGGCGAGTTGCTGGGACTGGTCACGCTGGAGAATATTCTGGAGGAGATCGTCGGCGACTTCACCACCCAGTCGCCCGCGCAGACCGGCAAATACTTCCGCCAGGAAGACGGCAGTCTATTTATCGAGGGCAGTACGTTACTGCGCGACCTCAACCGCAAGATGGGTCTGCACTTCCCTCTGGATGGAGCAAAGACGTTGAACGGCCTGATCCTGGAACATCTCGAAGATATTCCCGAGGCGGGCACCAGCTTGAAGATCAGCGGCTATCCGATCGAGATCATGCAGACCCAAGACCGTGTGGTGAAAGTTGCGCGGATTTTCGTCGCACCCGCACGCAAGCCGGATGCTCCCTAGTACAAAGCTGGCTATGCCAAGCAAAGATACAAAAAACCTTTATAATCCCGCCAATTGGTGAGATTTACTAATAGTTTTAATAACTTGTTTATTGTAATTCTTGAGTCGGGGAAAAAATATGGCGACCGCAAATAAGCCGGCAAAATCGAAAGAGATTCAATACAGCTGGGAAGGCAAAGATAAAAGCGGAAAAATCGCCAAGGGTGATATACGCGCTATCGGCGAGGCGAGTGCCTCTGCACAGCTGCGCCGCCAAGGCATTACCGTCACCAAGATCAAAAAAAGTGCTCGCAAGGGAGGAAGCGTAACCGAGAAGGATGTCACGCTGTTCACACGCCAGCTCGCCACCATGCTCAAATCCGGCGTGCCACTGTTGCAGGCCTTCGACATCGTGGGCAAAGGCCACGACAATCCCGCCGTCGCACGCTTGCTGCTCGATCTCAAAACAGATGTGGAAACCGGCAGCAGTCTGGAGCAGGCCTTCCGTAAATTCCCGTTGTATTTCGACGACCTGTTTTGCAATCTGATCGGCGCAGGTGAGCAAGCCGGTATTCTGGACAGCCTGCTTGATCGATTGGCAACTTACAAAGAGAAGATCCAAGCCATCAAGAGCAAGATCAAATCGGCTCTGTTCTACCCCGTTTCCATCATCGTCATCGCCTTCCTCATCACAGCGGTGATCATGATCTTCGTTATTCCCGCATTTAAAGAAATGTTCAAAAATTTCGGTGCGGATCTGCCCGCCCCGACGCTGATAGTCATGGCGATGTCAGACTTTTTCGTTACCTGGTGGTGGGCGATTTTCGGTGCCATTGGCGGTGGCGGCTATTGGTTCTTTTACACATGGAAGCGCAGCAAGGCTATGCAGCGTGCCATGGACAAGCTGATGCTAAAAATCCCGGTGTTCGGCCCGCTGGTGCGCAAAGCCACCATCGCCCGCTGGACTCGCACCCTATCCACCATGTTTGCGGCAGGTGTGCCCCTGGTTGAGGCTTTCGATTCCGTTGCAGGTGCTGCGGGTAACGCGGTCTACTCCGATGCGACCAAAGCCATTCAACGCGAAGTCATGTCGGGTAGCAGCCTGACGGTCGCCATGCAAAACACCAACGTGTTCCCCAGCATGGTGTTGCAGATGGTCGCCATCGGCGAAGAGTCCGGCTCCATCGACAGCATGCTTTCCAAGGTGGCGGACTTCTTCGAGGCCGAAGTGGACGATGCGGTCGAGGCTCTTTCCAGCCTGATGGAACCTGTCATCATGGTGGTGCTGGGCACGCTCATCGGCGGCATGGTGGTGGCGATGTATTTACCGATCTTCAAGATGGGTCAGGCCGTCGGATAAAAACTGCTGCGCTCGATATAACTGCGTTGCTCAAGGACTCAATAATGCGAGGTCGCGAAGTAGCAGACTCAAATGTAAATCGCATCCGCGACACGTTACTGGTGAAGCCAGCCGTTTGCGGGAGCGGATGCAGGACGCACTTCCCACACCAGAGGGTTACACCCCACCGTGTCAGTGCGGCACTTTTTCGCCCTTTCGCGCCTTGTTCTACCATTGCTCGCGACGTTTTTCACTAGCTTTTAAATAGAGCCACAGGCGCGCCAAGTTGGGTGCGCCTTTTTTACAAACCAAACTGATACCGCAATGACCTTCCTTCAAGTCCTGCAAACCTACCCTCCCCTGTTCATCGCTATGGTCGGCATCATCGGCCTGCTGGTCGGTAGCTTCCTGAATGTCGTCATCCACCGCCTGCCCAAAATGATGGAGCGCGATTGGCGCGCGCAGTGCGCCGAACTGTCGGGCACGGAAGCGAAGGAAGAGGCCGCCTATAATCTTTCAACACCGCGTTCGGCTTGCCCGCAATGCGGCCACAAGATCGGTGCGCTGGAAAATATCCCGGTCATCAGCTACCTGCTTTTACGCGGCAAATGCAAAGCCTGTCAGACCCCCATCTCCATGCGTTACCCTATCGTGGAAGCCCTCAGCGGCCTGTTCAGCGCCTACGCCGCATGGCATTTCGGCTTCGGTCTGGCCGGAGTCGGCGCGATCATTTTCGTCTGGGCGCTCATCGCGCTCACCTGCATTGATCTCGACACACAGCTGTTGCCCGACGACATCACCCTACCGCTGCTTTGGCTGGGGTTACTGCTCAACCTCAACGGCGTATTCACCTCGTTGCCCAATGCGCTAGTCGGCGCTGTCGCGGGTTATCTGACACTGTGGTCGGTGTATTGGATGTTCAAACTCACCACGGGCAAAGAAGGCATGGGCTATGGCGATTTCAAATTGCTCGCGGCCATTGGCGCATGGCTGGGCTGGCAGATGCTGCCGCTGGTCATTTTGCTGTCGTCGGTGGTCGGCGCCGTGGTCGGCATCACACTGATCGTTGCAGTCAAACACGGGCGCAACGTGCCCATCCCGTTCGGCCCCTACCTCGCGGGCGGCGGCTTGATCGCCATGTTCTGGGGCGCGCCGTTGACGCAGAGTTATCTGCAATTCATCGCGGCACCATGAGCACAGATGCCGCACGCACACACCTGTTGATCGGGCTGACCGGCGGCATCGGCAGCGGCAAAAGCACGGTTGCCGCCTTGTTTGCACAGCTGGGCGTGCGCATCATCGACACCGATGAACTATCGCGCAACCTCACCCAATCCGGCGGCGCGGCCATTGCGGCGATTCGCGCGGCGTTTGGCGCGGAATATATCGATGCCTCAGGCGCGCTCGACCGGAGCAAGATGCGCGCACGGGTGTTTTCCAACCCGGCGGAAAAAGCACGGCTGGAGGCCATCCTGCATCCGGCCATCCTCGAACAGGTAAAGCGCCTAGCCGCCAACCCCACCGCTGCGCCTTACACCGTTGCGGTCATTCCCTTGCTGTTCCAAATCAGCGGTTATCGAGACTGGCTGCAACTCACACTCGCAGTCGACTGCCCCGAAGACACCCAGATAGCCCGCACCATGCAGCGCAGCGGGCTTTCCAAGCCCGAGGTGCAAGCCATCATGGCGCAACAAACGCCCCGCCCGCAACGTCTGCAACTGGCCGACGACGTCATCCATAACGACGCGGATCTGTCTGCGCTAACGGAGCAGGTCGCACAGCTGCATAAGCGCTATTTGACGATAACAGCGGGAAGCGATTGACGACATGCGGCGCTTTATATATCGTTCCGAACCAATCCTAACCGGCATCTAGATTCTCCACGATGATTGACTACGAGTTTCCTCTGAATGAACGTGTGCGCACCATGTTGCGCCTGGAGGATCTCTTCTATCGGGTAGAATTATTTATCGTGCGCAACGACAGCATCGACCACCACGCCGCGCTCGGCGTCCTGTTTGAAATCCTCGAAGTGGCGGCACGCGCCGACCTCAAGTCCGATCTGCTGCAAGAACTCGAACGCCAGAAAAAAATTCTTTCCGCACTGCACAGCAACCCGGCAATTTCCGAAGCCGCACTGGAAGCCATCCTGAACGAAATAGAAAATGCCAGCATGGATTTGCTGGCGATGAACGGGAAAATCGGCCAGCACCTGCGCGACAACGAATGGCTGATGGGCATCAAGCAGCGCGCCTGCATTCCCGGCGGCGTATGCGAATTCGACCTGCCCTCCTACCATTACTGGCAGCACCAGAGTGTCGAAACCCGGCGCGAGCATTTGCTGTCCTGGCTCAACCCCATGCTGCCGCTGCGCGAAAGCCTGACCATCATTCTCAAGCTGCTGCGCGAGAGCGACAAAGTGCATCACTTCACCGCCATCCAGGGCAATTTCCAGCAGATGCAGGGTGGCAAGGTCGCACAGATGTTGCGCATTCACCTTGAGCAAGCATTGCCGTGCATCCCCGAAGTCAGCGCCAACAAATATGCATTGAACATTCGTTTCGTCACGGCCAACTACGCCGCCAAGACCACCCCCTACGATCAGGATGTTCCTTTCGACCTGACCTTCTGCTCCCTGTAATGTCTACACAAAAACCACTCATCGTTGCCTGCCCGCAATGCGGCAAAGAACACGTCTGGGACGCCTCCAGCCGCTACCGCCCATTTTGCAGCGAGCGCTGCAAAATGATCGATCTGGGCAAGTGGGCAAACGAGGAATATCGCGTCGAAGTGCGCGAAAAAGAACTACCGGAAACAGATCACCAAGCCTGACGCAATAAGGCGATACCGTGTGCGCCGCGCTGCCATGCGCTTTGCATATCGTCGCTAGTCAAACCGCCCAGCGCATACACCGGAATAGACGAACCCGCCGCAATCGAGGCGAAGTTATCCCAGCCCAGATGCGGTGCACCCGGATGTGATTTAGTCGGCAACACAGGACTCAACAGCGCGAAATCGCAACCCAATACTTCCGCACGGCGCAACTCCTCCGCGTTGTGGCAGGACGCCGCACACCAATCCAGAACGGGGCGTTCAGTTAGCTCCGCAAGCTGCGTGGCGGTCAGCTGCACGCCATCCGCACCCACCTCCTGCGCCAGCGCCACATCGCCGTTGAGCAGCACCTTCGCACCGCGTGCATGAGCCAATGCCACGACGCGACGCGCCAGCGCGCGCAACTCGTCGCGGGAGAGATTCTTTTCGCGCAACTGCACCAGCCGCAAACCCATATCCAGCTTGGCTTTCAGCCTTTCCAGAAACGGCTCCACGCCCAGCTCGGCGGCATTGCTGATGGCATATAAGGAGGACAATTCCAGCGCGCGCAGGATGGGGGCGTTGGCGGGGAGGATAGGATCAACCGATAACCGTCCTCTCTCCTCTCCCTGAGTGAGGGTTAGGGAGAGGGGCTCTTGCCAAGCAAACTCCTGCCCTTCATGCGGATGCATCTCCCCGCTCCACTCTGTCACGCGAAAGAAACTCAGACGCACCGTGGCATGCGGATAAGTGAACACTCGCGTAAGCCACGGATAGGCAGTTTGCACTTCGATGCCCAACTCTTCGCGCAGTTCGCGCACCAAAGCGTGATGCGCTGTTTCGCCCGGCTCGATTTTGCCGCCGGGGAATTCCCAATAGCCGGCCCAGATTTTATCGGCGGGACGTTGCGCGAGGAGGAAGGAGCCGTCGGGGCGTTGCAGAACGGCAGCGGAGACTTCTACTATCTTTTCGGTTTGTGTATTCAAAGCGGCATCTCTAATTTTTAATTTCACGTAAACCGTTCGTCCTGAGTGCCGCGCATAGCGCGGTGTATCGAAGGATGGGCGAAGCCCGCCGGTTTTGTAGGTTGGGTTAGCGCAGCGTAACCCAACAATTTAAATCAAATGCAAAACCGTCGGGGGTAGCCCGACAGCTAGTCACTTTCTTTTGCTTCGCCAAAAAGAAAGTAACCAAAGAAAAGGCGACCCCGGTTTACCGCCCACTTCGTGGGTTCCCTGCGTTGCTCGACTGGTCAGGCGGCTGCGGAACTCGCGCTTCGCGCTCAGACAGTCCTCGCCGAAATCCCCTGACCAGCCTGCGCTACTCGGCGGCGCACAGGGGATAGAGAGTCAAAACCCAAAACCACACGATGGGCACTTCGTGCCCATCATTCTTTGCTAAATTGTGTTATCTATTTCAATTTCATTTCTTATTGACTGGATCAATTCACTTTTAACAGAGTCATTATTTGATTTATAGATGCTGATATATGTGTCCAATCGCTTCAATAATGCTTGTAAATTTTCATTGCCTATTAACCACGTTTCCATAATTAACGTAGCTCGACATCTTGTCTTAATAGAATCATCAAGCGAGGAAACAAGTGTGCGTACAAACGGGTCTAGCCATTTTGAAATTAACGATGAATCAAGATAACCAGCAAGACCTGTAGCTACATTAAAAGAGGACTCCGAATTAAAAACCGGAGGCATATTTCCAAGCAAATGCTCGCTCACCATCAATTTAGATGATCCAGATAAGAATTTCATATCACGTGGCTTAAAAAATGCCTTTCCATAGCGCTGCACCGTTTGCCCATCCTCTTCTCTAAGTACACGAACATATTCTGATGCTATGCGTTTCCTAGCTTCATCG
This sequence comes from Gallionellaceae bacterium, assembly GCA_009773615.1. GTDB lineage: Bacteria > Pseudomonadota > Gammaproteobacteria > Burkholderiales > Gallionellaceae > PALSA-1006. The sequence goes on along the minus strand of WSYA01000001.1, from coordinate 63,937 downwards.
CTTACTGAATCAAGGATGACTTGGTAAGCCAACTCAAGGTGCTTTTTTCGTTTAACAAACTCATCAAATTCAACTATTGAATCATCTTCAATAACCTCTTGATGAGCAGATGGTATTAACTCCAGTAACAGACGTATTTTTTCATGCTCCGAAACCTCTACCAATAGATGTTTCAAAATATTCAATGAATTTGCGTCGCGCTGAATTTTTGAAAGTATCTGCTCAGCAGTGAGGCCGACCGATGCACGCATAGTTTCAGCAAGCTCATTTGTGATCATTTCAATTAAGGCAGTTGCAATTGTTGCACTTCCTTGATCTGGTGCTTGTTCACCTAGGCGCAGCATACGACCAGGATGAATCAAATTCCGATAGGATTTAATAACGCTACATAAATCAGCCGTTCTATCAGACAAAACCTTCTCTTTTCTGCATATTGAAATAGCTTCTGCCAAATCTAACTTTAGGGGATCCTTGGATGGCCTTTCAGTATTTTTCGTTGCGGACAAATAGTCAATTAGCAAAGTTTCAATGATGCTACCTGCTAGCACCTGCACGCTTTTCCAAGCCTTCACATCGGCACAGCTATGCATTTCGGTATAGTCAGCCTCTAATGAGTTTCGAAATTCTTTTGATGTAATGTAGTCGAAGTTATACATAATCAATATTGGCTAAGTTAAGTTGGGCAAGAAGAATAGAATGTACCGGAATAGAGTTGTTTTGACTACGCGCATCACGCTTAGTCAAGTGGGCACAAAGTGCCCACTCTTAGATTTTGAATTTGATTTTCCCTCCCCTGTGCGCCGCCTCGATCATTCGCAAACAAGCGGAGGTTTAGGCGAGGACTGTCTGAGCGCGTAGCGCGAGTTCCGCAGCCCCGCTTGTTTGCGAATGATCGAGGGAACCCCGAAGGGGCGGCAAACCGGGGTCGCCTTTTCTTGGGTTACTTTCTTTTTGGCGAAGCAAAAGAAAGTGACTAGCTGTCGGGCTACCCCCGACGATGTTGACTTTGAATAAACAAACCAGCGGGCTTCGCCCATCCTTCTATACGGCTACGTCTAGTCAGGACGAACGGTTTAGCGGGCGCGGCGCGCGCGAATCATGGCACGCGACTCTTCCATTGCGGCACGAGTTTCAACGTTCGGCACTTTGAGCTCGATGGGCAAACCCTGCTCTGCCACCACGCGTTTCAGAAAAAGCCTTACCGCATCCGAAACTGATAGACCTATCGCTTCTAGTACTTCCGCTGCTTGCGTGTTAACTTCATTATCAACGCGCACATGAATCATTGTTGAGGTAGTCATCACTATTTTCCATTCAGAAAATCGGCCCACAGTATCTCATTTGAGATGTCTAAAAGGAGTGTTCACGAGCTACTGCCTTTTGTATTTAACTGGATTCCGGGTCAAGCCCGGAATGACGAGCGTCCGCACCAATCCTTCGCAAACTGCCCCGCCACTCTCCCGCTGCGCGAACCCCGCATCAACGACCACTGCAACGCCGCCGTGCGCACTTCATCCGTCATACCCTGCCCCCACCCGTGATGCGCCAGCCAATGCCCCGCCACCGCGAGATACTCATCCTGTGCAAACGGATAAAACGAAATCCACAGCCCGAAGCGCTCGGACAGCGACACCTTTTCTTCCACGCTTTCCGCCGGATGCACTTCGTCGCCAACGTGCTTGGTGGCGAGGTTGTCCTGCATGTAGTCCGGCATCAAATGGCGGCGATTCGATGTCGCGTAGATCAGCAGGTTGTCGGAGAACGCCACCAGATCACCATCCAGCGCGGCTTTGAGAGATTGATAACCGGGATCTGCATCGTTGAAGGAGAGGTCGTCGCAATACAGGATGAAACGCTCGGCGCGACCTTGCACGAGGCCGACGATGTGCGACAGGTCGATCAGGCCCTGCTTGTCGATCTGGATCACGCGCAGGCCTTGCGCGGCATGTTCGTTCAACAGGGCTTTGACCAACGACGACTTGCCCGTGCCGCGTGCGCCGGAGAGCAACACGTTGTTCGCGGTACCGCCGCACACGAATTGCAGGGTGTTCTGCTGGATGCGCTGCTTCTGGTCGTCAATGCCGAGCAGGTCGGCGAGCGCGATGCGCTGGAAGTTGGGTACGGGATGCAGGGTGCGCAGCTGGTGATCCCAGCGGAAGGCGGCAGCGGCTTGCCAATCGGGAGCCTGCGGCTGAGCGCCGGGCAAGATGTTTTCCAGACGGGCGAGCAGGCCTTCGGCGCGAGTGAGAAAGTGATCGAGTTTATCCATAAGAAGGTTCACCACAGAGACACCGAGAAGATCAAAAGCAAAAGACACAGCCGCGCCAGATTTGTTTTTCCTCTGTGCTCTCTGTGTCTCTGTGGTGATATTTAGCTTCTGTAACTCGCGTTGATCTTCACGTAGTCGTAAGAGAAGTCGCATGTCCACAGCGTGGCGTTCACCGCGCCGCGATTCAGCACCACGCAGATGGTGATGTCGCTTTGCTGCATCACGCGCTGGCCGTCGGCTTCCTGATAGCTCGCGGCGCGTCCGCCTTTCTCTGCCACCAGCACATCGTCGAGGTACAGCTTCAAAGTTTCGACATTGAGGTCGCTCACGCCCGCGTAGCCGATGGCCGCGAGGATGCGACCAAGGTTGGGGTCGGAGGCGAAGAACGCGGTCTTGACCAACGGCGAATGCGCGATGGCGTAGCCGATCTTTTTGCATTCGGCTTCGTCGCGGCCGCCTTCGATCTGGATGGTGATGAACTTGGTCGCACCTTCGCCGTCGCGCACGATGGCTTGCGCCAGCGCGGTGGCGACTTCGGTGACAACGGCTTGCAATGCGGCACAGTTCGCGGCATCAATCGTTACACCGCTCTTGCCGCTGGCGATGAGCATCAGCGCGTCGTTGGTGGAAGTATCTCCATCAACCGTAATGCAGTTGAACGAACGGTTGGCCGCCTCGGACACGATCTGTTGCAACAGCGGAGTTGCGATGGCGGCATCGGTGGCGATGTAACCCAGCATAGTGGCCATGTTGGGATGGATCATGCCGGAGCCTTTGGACATGCCGGTGACAGTGACGGTCTTGCCATTGATCTGCACCTGACGCGACACGGCCTTGGCGACGATGTCGGTGGTCATGATGGCTTGCGCGGCGTCGAACCAATTGTCGGCCTTCAGATTGGCGATGGCTTGCGGCATGCCTGCGATAATTTTATCGACCGGCAGCGGCTCCATGATAACGCCGGTGGAATACGGCAGCACTTGCTCGGGCGCACAGCCCAGCAGCTTGGCCAGCGCCTCGCAAGTGCTGCGCGCGGCGCTCAAGCCTTGTTCGCCGGTTCCCGCGTTGGCGTTGCCGGTGTTGATTACCAGCGCACGGATACCCTTGCCTGCGGCAAGATGTTTGCGCGCCACGATGACGGGGGCGGCGCAGAAACGGTTGGTGGTAAACACCCCCGCGACCGTCGCGCCTTCATCCAGCTTGATGACCAGCAGGTCTTTGCGGTCGGCGCGCTTAATGCCCGCCTCCGCGATACCCAAAGAAATGCCCGCAACGGGCAACAGTTGTGCCGCGACGGGCGCTAAAAGATTCACCGGCATGGAATTCTTTCTAAATTAATAACGGCCATGGGTGTGGTGGATGTAGTTGCTCATCTCGACCGACTGCGTATTCATGCGGCGCACGATGCCGTGCACATGGCGCACGATGCCGCGCATCACGTAATACACGATGGCGGGCTGAGAGTTCAGCAGAGACTCGAAGCGTGAGCGCTCTAACACCAGCACTTTGCTGTCTGTCTTGGCAACGATAGTCGCGCTAATTTGCATCACATTGCCGCCGACGAAACCGATGATTCCGGCCAGATCGCCAGCTTGCAGCATATGCAGCGTCATATGCTCGCCGCCCGTGGCTGCGGTCGCTTCCACGTCGCCGCTGCCCAGAATCAGCAGCGCATCTTTCAGCTCGCCATCGCCCGGCTTGAGAATGCTCTCCCCCGCCTTGTAATTGCGCACCGAGATCAAACTTGCCAGCAGCTCGATCTCCGAATCGCGCAGCTCCTCCGACAATGTGGAATTGCGCAGTGCGTTGATGACCAATTCGTTCGTTACCATTCGTTATCTCCCCGTAACAGTAGTGGTGGTTTCAGTTTAATCTTCCGTGACACTGCTTGTATTTCTTTCCCGATCCGCAGGGGCAAGGATCGTTGCGACCAACCTTTTCCCCGCCGCGCACAAAGGGCTTGTGCTCGCCCTCTTTCTGCTCGCCCGATGCCAGCGCCTCCTCGTAATCGGCGTGATGATACTGCACATTTTCCGGCGTGTGGGGCGCTTCAACCGCCTCGACTTCTTCGCTGCTGCGGATTTGCACATTCATCAACGTTTGCGTCACATCGCGCTTGATGCTTTCCAGCATATTGGAGAACAGCTCAAACGCTTCGCGCTTGTATTCCTGCTTGGGATTCTTCTGCGCATAGCCGCGCAGATGGATACCCTGACGCAGATGATCCAGCGCGGCCAGATGCTCGCGCCAATGCGTGTCCAAACTTTGCAGCATGACGATACGCTCGTAGCCGTGCATCGCTTCGGCGCTGACGATATCGACCTTGGCCTGATATTGCTGCTGCGCGGCGGCGATCACGCGGGTATGGATGCCCTGTTCGTCGAGCTGTTTGTCCTGCTCCAGCCACTGCGCTACCGGCAGATGCAATTGGAATTCGGCGACCAGCGATTTTTCCAGACCGGGCGCGTCCCACTGCTCTTCCATGCTGTGCGGCGGAATAAATTCGCTGATCACAGCGTCGACCACGTTGTCCCGCATCGCGCTGATAGTCTCGGAAATGTCGTCGCTTTCCAGCAACTCGTTGCGCTGCTGGTAGATCACCTTGCGCTGATCGTTAGCCACATCGTCGTATTCTAGAATCTGTTTGCGCATATCAAAGTTGCGCGCCTCGACTTTGCGCTGCGCGTTCTCGATGGCGCGGGTTACCCATACATGCTCGATCGCCTCGCCTTCCGGAAGCTTGAATTTGTTCATGATCGCGGCCACGCGATCCGACGCAAAAATGCGCAGCAACGGGTCTTCCAGCGACAGATAAAAACGGCTGGAACCCGGGTCGCCCTGTCGCCCCGCGCGCCCGCGCAACTGGTTGTCCACACGGCGCGATTCGTGGCGCTCGGTACCGATGATATGCAGGCCGCCGCTGGCGACGACTTGCTCGTGCACCGGTTGCCATGCGGCCTTTAATTCCGCCACGCGTTGCTCGCGTGCTGCCGCGTCCATACTCTCGTCCATGCGCACCAGCTCGATGGGTTTTTCCACGTTGCCGCCCAGCACGATGTCGGTTCCGCGTCCCGCCATGTTAGTGGCGATGGTGATCATTTTAGGGCTGCCCGCCTGCGCGATGATCTCGGCTTCGCGCGCGTGCTGCTTGGCGTTCAGCACCTGATGCGGCAGTTTTTCTTTATCCAGCAGGCCGGACAACAGCTCGGAAGTCTCGATGGATGTGGTGCCCACCAGCACCGGCTGGCCGCGCTCGTAGCAGTCGCGCACATCGGCGATCACCGCCGCATATTTCTCGTTGGTCGAGAGGTAGACTTTGTCCATCAGGTCTTTGCGCACGGTCGGACGGTGCGGCGGGATGATGACCGTTTCCAGACTGTAGATGGTCTGAAATTCGTAGGCTTCGGTGTCGGCCGTGCCCGTCATACCGGCCAGCTTGTTGTACATGCGGAAGTAGTTCTGGAAAGTGATGGAGGCCAGCGTCTGGTTCTCTTTCTGGATCGCTACACCCTCTTTCGCCTCTACCGCCTGATGCAGCCCGTCGGACCAGCGCCGACCAGACATCAAGCGCCCGGTGAACTCGTCCACAATGACCACTTCGCCGTTTTGCACAACATAATGCTGATCGCGAAAATACAGGTTATGCGCGCGCAGCGCGGCATACAGGTGGTGGATCAGGGTGATATTAGCGGGGTCGTACAGACTGCCGCCGGCGGGCAGCAAGCCAGCCTCCGACAACAGCTGCTCGGCGCGCTCGTGCCCGGCTTCGCTCAGCAAAATCTGGTGGTTCTTCTCGTCCACGCTGAAATCGCCCGCGCCTTCTTCTTCCTTCTGGCGCACCAGATGCGGCACGATTTTGTTCATGTGCAGATACACATCGAGGTTATCTTCGGCCTGGCCGGAGATGATGAGCGGCGTGCGCGCCTCGTCGATCAGGATAGAGTCCACCTCGTCGACGACAGCAAAATTCAGGCCGCGCTGAAAGCGCTCGTTTGCCTGAGCCGCCATGTTGTCGCGCAAATAGTCGAAGCCGAATTCGTTGTTGGTACCGTAGGTGATGTCGGCCGCGTAAGCCGCCTGTTTGTCGCCATGGTCCATGTTCGACAGAATAACGCCGACCGACAAGCCGAGAAAACGGTACAGACGCCCCATCCATTCGGCGTCGCGCGCAGCGAGGTAGTCGTTCACGGTAACCACATGCACGCCGTTGCCCGACAGCGCATTCAAATAGGCGGGAAGCGTCGCCATCAAAGTCTTGCCTTCGCCGGTGCGCATCTCGGCAATCTTGCCGTAATGCAGCACCATGCCGCCGACCAGCTGCACGTCGAAATGGCGCATTTGCAATGCGCGCTTGCCGCCTTCGCGCACCACGGCAAAAGCCTCAGGCAACAAGGCATCCAGCGTCTCGCCCTGCTGCACGCGTTGCTTGAACTGCGCGGTCTTGTTTCTCAGCTCGTCGTCCGACAGCGCCGCGATACCGGCTTCCAGCGCGTTGATGGCATCTACGTTGCGGCGATATTGTTTAAGCAGGCGGTCGTTGCGGCTACCGAATACACTTTTCAGCAATTTGGAAATCATGTTCTTAATTTACTCTGTAACTACTGCGACTGAATAATAAAAAAGGGTGAGGCACAAGCCCTCGCCCTTATTGCATGGACAACTCGTTTCAACTTGCGGCTTTTTGCAGGAAGCGTACCGGATTTTGCGCGAGGCCTTTATATCTCACTTCAAAATGCAGGTGATTTCCCGTGGAGCGCCCAGTGCTACCGACCTTGGCGATTTCTTGCCCGCGCCGCACCACTGCTCCCACTTTGGTCAACAATTTCGACGCATGCGCATAGCGCGTGATGATATCGTTGCCGTGATCGATCTCTACCATATTGCCGTACTGCGAATGATAGTCCGCATACACCACCACCCCGCCGGCCGAAGCGTAGATCGGCGTACCTGCCTGCACCATGTAGTCCACCCCTTCATGCATGGCATTTTTCCCGGTGAACGGGTCGATGCGCCATCCGAAGTTGGATGAGTACCAGCCTTCTGTGATCGGCGCCACCGAAGGCAACATCCTTTTACTCAAGCTGTCTTGCATTAGCAACGTCTCCAGCGCGAGCAGCTTATCGCTGCGATCGCTCAACAATGTGGAAAGACTTGCGAGCTGTTGATCCATGGCATCCAAAGTCACGTCCGCCTGCTGCGCAACGGGGTTATACGGACCGCCTTGCGCAGGCAACTGATCGAAAGAGAATTCTTGGGGCTTCATACCTGTCATCTTAGCCAGACGCGCGCCCAAAGTATCCAGACGCAACAACCGCGCCTGCATCTGACCGAGTCGCTTGGCCATCGTATCCATGCTCTCATGCAGATAGGCCTGCTGCTTTTGTTGTTCGTCTTCCTGTGCACTGGCAAGCCATGTGCGCAGTTCGTTGCTTATACTACCGGGCTGCAGTCGCACGATAACGTATTGCGCCGTCAGCACACACCCGACGAACAGCACCATAAGCAAGGTCACCACCGCCATTAAATGCGTTCTCGTGAGCGTAACGCTACGAGCTTTTGCCAACCGACTGGAAACTAGAATAATATTCATGCCTCCCCTTTCATATGTTTAACCTTCTCCGCCGTGCCACACCGCCTGAACACTTTTCTTGCTTCCAGCCGCGAACTCGGCCTGCTTACGCAAAAAGCGCGAGAGCTTATGACGCTGCAACAACATTTCGAGCTCGTCGTTCCTCTATCGCTGAAACGAGGTTGCCGCGTGATGCATCTTGAGCGACAAACGCTGACTGTTGCCGCCGATAACGGCGCAATCGCAGCCAAATTGCGTCAGATGGCCACAGAGCTAGCCGCCCAACTCCAGCAAAGGGGTGTCGAGGTTACTGTAATTCAAGTACAGGTGCAAGTAAGCGCCCCGCCCATCCCTCAGCCCCCCAAGGCGCTGTCCCTGAGCCAATCCGGAAAAAACCAACTCGCCAAATTCGCCGAAAAATTGCCTGACTCGCCGTTAAAGAACGCGCTGAACCGCCTGACGCATCGCGATTAAAGCAGCATCCGCCAGCCGATCAGCACGTAGCGTTCCAACAAAAACAATACGCCGAACACCAGCAGCATGAGAACGCCGAAGCGCACGACCTGCCACACGAAACGCAAATAGCGCTGCTGGCGGGTAAACAGATACATACCGCCCGACAGGACGATAACTAACGCCAGCAATATCATCAACAAGCGCAGTACCAGCATGTGCCGCCCTTCCTGTCCTGCTATACGGATTGCAGTTGCAAACGCAGAAAATCCGGCGCTTCTTCGTGCTTGTCGAAAGTAACAAACTCCCATGCAGACTCGTCTGCCAGCATAGCGCGCAGCAGCGCATTGTTCAGCGCATGGCCGGATTTAAAACCGGAGAACGCGCCGATCAGCGGATGCCCCAGCAGATACAGATCGCCGATGGCGTCCAATACCTTGTGCTTGACGAACTCGTCCTCGAAACGCAAACCATCCGGGTTGATGACGCGGTACTCATCCATCACAATGGCATTGTCCAGATTGCCGCCTAGCGCCAACCCCTGGGAACGCATGTATTCGACATCCTGCATGAAACCGAAAGTGCGCGCGCGGCTCACTTCCTTGATATAGGAATGCTCACCCAGATCGACCGTCACATTCTGCTTGCTATTGGCGAATACCGGATGAGTGAAATTGATGGTGAAATTTAATTTGTAGCCGTTGAACGGATCGAAACGCACCCACTTATCCCCATCCCTGACCTCTACAGTCTTTTTGATGCGAATGAACTTTTTGGCAGCCGTTTGCTCGATGATGCCAGCAGATTGCAGCAGAAAGACAAACGTTCCCGCGCTGCCGTCCATGATAGGCAACTCGGAACTGCTCAGCTCCACGACGACATTGTCGATACCCAACCCTGCCAGCGCGGACATCAGATGCTCGACTGTGGCAACGCGCGCACCGTTTGCCTCCAAGCAAGTTGAAAGCCGCGTATCGTGAACCGCATGCGCTTCAGCCCGTATATCCACGGGCTGCGGTAGATCGACGCGGCGGAATACGATGCCGCTATTGACGGGTGCGGGGCACAAAGTCAGATAGACCTTTTCACCCGTATGCAGACCGACCCCTGTCGCCTGTACTGTCGTTTTTAACGTGCGCTGCTTTACCATTTCTTCTTTTCGTAAATACCTACAAATCAGGCGCGCAGTTTAACACAGCCAGTCTTCGCACTTCGGCCGGCCGCATCCCACGTTGCGCCGCTTTCGTTCAGTCTGCCTGTTTGCGCAGGAACGACGGGATATCCAGCGTCTCCACACCCGACTGCTTCATGGCTTCCACCGTGGCCGCGTGGTGGCGTCCGGTGCGCATCACAGCCGGCATATCCAGTTCGCGATAATCGACCATAGGCACATCGTGCGTACCCGTGCGCAACTGGACTTGCGGAACCAGAATCGGTTTGGGCTTCTTATTGGCAATCGAACCCAGCCCCGTCGCCACGATGGTCACGCGCAGCTCGTCGCCCATCGCTTCGTCGAACACGGAACCCACGATCACGGTCGCTTCTGATGCGGCGAACTGGAAGCAATTCATGACTTCGTGCAACTCTTCCAAAGTGAGGCTGCTGCTGGAAGTGATGTTCACCAACACACCGCGCGCACCGGACAGATCCACATCGTCCAGCAACGGGCTGGCGATCGCCTGCTCGGCCGCCTTCTTGGCGCGGTTCTCTCCGGTTGCAGTCGCAGCCCCCATCATCGCCATACCGTTCTCCGACATCAGTGTGCATACGTCGGCGAAGTCCACGTTGACCATACCGGGCACGTTGATGACTTCGGCGATACCTGCCACCGCACCTTGCAACACGCCGTTTGCCGCCTTGAAAGCAGCCGGCAGCGTGGTCTTGCCGCCCAGCACTTCCATCAACTTTGCATTCGGCACGATGATGAGCGAATCGACATAAGTCGCCAACTCTTCAATACCGTTTTGCGCCAGCGTCATGCGCTTGCCCTCGAACACAAACGGCTTCGTCACCACGGCCACCGTCAGAATGCCCATCTCCTTGGCCACTTGCGCCACCACCGGAGCCGCGCCCGTCCCCGTGCCGCCACCCATACCGGCGGTGATGAAGACCATGTTTGCGCCCCGGATGATCTCGGCAATACGCTCGCGGTCTTCTTCTGCCGCCTCACGCCCGACCTCAGGCTTCGCGCCCGCGCCCAAGCCTTTGGTCAGCGCAGAACCGATCTGCAATTGCATGCGCGCCTTGCTGCGCTTGAGCGCTTGCGCATCGGTATTGATGGCGATGAACTCCACGCCCTGCACGCCCTGTTCGATCATGTGATCGACCGCATTACCGCCGCAGCCGCCCACACCAATCACCTTGATTACAGCCCCTTGTGGTTGCGCATCCATTAACTCAAACATTGTTTTCTCCTTATTAAATTACAAACCAATACCCTGAACCCAAACACCCAAACCGAACCCCTACAAAACTTTTCCCGGCAACGCCGCCTCACCCAATCGCGCTTAAAAATTACCCTGAAACCACTCTTTCATCCGCGCCACGACATCCTTGAACGAACTTGACTGCATGCGTGTGACCTCGTGCTTCTGTTGCTGCTCCAAGCCGTACAACAGCAGCCCCACTCCTGTGGCAAAGCGAGGGGTTTTCACCACGTCGGACAAGCCGCCGACATAACGTGGCAAGCCCATACGCACCGGCAGGTGAAAGACCTCTTCCGCCAGCTCGACCATGCCGCGCATGGCGCTGCTGCCGCCGGTCAGCACGATGCCTGACGACAACAAGTCCTCGAAGCCGCTGCGCCGCAATTCGGCCTGCACCAACGAATACAACTCTTCCACGCGCGGCTCGATCACATCCGCCAGAGTCTGGCGCGACAAGGTGCGCATATCGCGTTCGCCCACGCCCGGCACCTCGATGGGCGCATCGTCGGCCAGCTGGCGCAACGCGCAACCGTATTTAATCTTGATGTCCTCCGCATCCTTGGTCGGCGTGCGCAACGCCATCGCGATATCGTTGGTGATCTGGTCGCCCGCGATGGGAATTACTGCGGTGTGGCGGATCGCACCGCCGGTAAAGATCGCCACATCGGTAGTGCCGCCGCCGATATCCACCAGGCACACGCCCAAGTCTTTTTCATCTTCAGCCAGCACCGATTTGCTCGATGCCAGCGGCTGCAAAATCATCTCGTCCACCGTCAGGCCGCAACGGTGCACGCACTTGAGAATGTTCTGCACCGCCGCCACGGCACCGGTCACGATATGCACTTCGACTTCGAGGCGCATGCCGCTCATGCCCAGTGGTTTTTGGATACCTTCCTGCCCGTCGATGCTGAATTCCTGCGCGAGGATATGCAGCATCGTCTGGTCGCCCGGCAGGCTGATCGAGCTAGCCGTTTCAACTACGCGGTCGATATCCGGCTGCGTCACTTCTTTATCTTTGATCCTCACCATGCCATTGGCGTTCGAGCTGCGTATGTGCCCGCCCGCGATACCGGTGTACACCTCGCTTATCTTGCAGTCCGCCATCAGCTCGGCTTCTTCCAGAGAGCGCTGTATCGCCGCCACAGTCGCATCAATGTTCACCACCATGCCCTTTTTCATGCCGGAAGACTCGTGCATGCCCACGCCGATCACCTCCAGCGTCCCTTCCGGCTTGACCTCGGCGACAATGGTGACGATCTTCGATGTTCCGATATCCAAACCAACGATCAAGTTTTTCATTTCTCTGTTTTTACCCATCGTATCTATCCCCTAAACCTTGTTTCCCGAAGTCCGTTTACCCAGCACCTCTGCCCCGTTCGGCAGATAGGCGGCAAAACCGTTGCGATAGCGCAAATCGACATGCATCACCGCATGCGACAGCGTAGCCAAGCTATACGGATACACCTCAACGAAGCGCGCCAGACGTTGCTGCATCCGCTCGCGCCCCAACTCCAACACCATGCCGTTACTCAAACGCACTTGCCATGCGAAGCGCGGCGACAGACTCAGCTGCGCAATTTCCTGCTGCATAGGCAGCAATTCTTTGCTCAGCTCGACATACATCCCCGCCATCTGAGCGGACATGTTTGGCTGGCCGATGAACAAGGGCAGCGTTTGCTTGCTCACTGCGGAAAACACCTCCCCGTATGTGTTCACCAATGTCGAGTCGCTCAAGCGCGCCAACGCCGCCTGCTCTTCCAACTCGACCTCCAGACTCCACGGAAACTTCCTGCGCACGCTTACCTTACGCACCCACGGCAACTGCTCGAACGCAACCCGTGCACGATTAATATCCACCGTAAAAAAATTGCCGCGTACCTGCTCGCGCACCACGCGCTCTATCAACTCGACCGGCACCTGCTGCGGCACCGCACTCAGTTCCACGGCGTTAAGCGGGAACACCGGCAGATGCAACACATGGCGCGCCGCGCCGTACAGCACCAGCAGCAGACTGATGCCGAACAGCAGATTGGCGCCAGTGCGCAGCAAAGGTGCGTTACCCCACATGCGCCGCCTCCAATATCTGCAATACCAGTTGCTCAAAACTGATGCCCGCCTGACGCGCGCCCATCGGCACCAGACTGTGATCGGTCATGCCCGGCGATGTATTCATCTCCAGAAAATACGGCTGCCCGCCCTTGTCGATGATCAGATCGACACGCGCCCAACCGCTACAACCCAACACATGGAACGAGCGCAGCACGATATCTGCGAAACGCTTTTCCATTTCCTCCTGCAGCCCCGGGCAGGTGTAACGCGTATCGTCGGCCAAATATTTGGCGTCGTAGTCATAGAACTCGTGCGGTGTCTCGATGCGTATCGAAGGCAACACGCGGTTGTTCACGATAGGGAACTGCACCTCCTGTCCGTCCACGAAACTTTCGACCAGTACCAGACTGTCGTATTTGGCGGCTTCCACATACGCCGCAGGCAAATCTTCCACGCGCTTCACCTTGCTGATACCGACGCTCGAACCCTCGTTGGCCGGCTTCACAAACAGCGGCAATCCCAGGCGTTGCACCACCGCGTTCCAATCGCTGTCCGCAGTCAATAATTCAAAATCGGGAATGGGCAAACCGGCCGCTTTCCACACCAGCTTGGTACGCCATTTATCCATCGACACCGCCGACGCCATCACGCCGCTACCTGTATACGGAATGCCCAGCAATTCCAGTGCACCCTGCACCGTGCCGTCCTCACCGTAACGTCCGTGCAGCGCGATAAACACGCGCTCGAACTTTTCCTTCTTGAGCTCGGACAGGTCGCGCTGCGCCGGATCGAATGCATGCGCGTCCACACCGCTGCGCTGTAACGCGGCCAATACCGCCCCACCGCTTTTGAGCGACACCTCGCGCTCTGCCGAGCGTCCACCGAACAAAACCGCTACTTTTCCAAAATTTTTCACTTCGATTTCTCTCCAACGATTCTCACTTCGGGATGCAATGCCACCCCGGTCTTGGCCGCCACTGTCGCGCGCACTTCTTCGATTAAATTCTCGATATCCGCCGCCGTCGCCTCGCCCGCATTCACGATGAAGTTGGCATGCTTCTCAGACACTTGCGCACCGCCGATACGCTTGCCTTTCAACCCGCAATCTTCAATCAGCTTTGCCGCATGCCCGCCCGGCGGATTGCGGAACACCGAACCGGCATTGGGCAACTGCAAAGGCTGGCTGGCGCTGCGCTTTTCCATCAACGCCTTGATCTCCTGTCGCGCCGCTTCAGCATCGCCCTGCTCGAAATGCAGCCAGGCACCGACGAAAAACTCTTCGTTCACGGCGCGCTGTGCCACATGGCGATAACCGATCTCGTATTCCTGCGGCGTGCGTTCCAGCAATTCACCGCGTCGCGTCAACACCTGTACGCGCTGCACTTTTTGCCAGGTCTCGCTGCCGTAACAGCCGGCATTCATCGCCAGCATGCCGCCCAAGGTTCCCGGAATGCCCGCAAAAAACTCCGCACCGCACAAATTATTTGACGCTGCAAAGCGCGCCAGCTTCGCACCCGCCACTCCCGCCTGCGCGTAGATCATCTCGCCATCCATGCGTAACTCGCTCAACGCGCCGTGCAGCAGCAACACCGTGCCGCGCAAGCCGCCGTCGCGCACCAGCAGGTTGCTGCCCAGCCCCACCGCGAACAGCGGCTCCTGCGCCGGCACTTGCCCCAAAAAGTCCTGCAAATCCGCGAGGTCCGCCGGACGGTACAGGCGTTGCGCCGCACCGCCCGCGCGCCAACTCGTATGGCGGCTCATGGGTACATCGAAGCTCAATTCGCCCCGTAGTCCCTGTGCTGCAAAAAGTGTCGGCTCGTTCATGTTCATTTTTGCGCCATCTGCTTCACAAGATTCGGCACTCCGCCGATAGTGCCCGCCCCCATGGTCAGCACCACATCGCCGTCGCGCGCCATTTGCAGAATGGTGCGCGGCATGTCGGCGATCTTTTCAACGAACACCGCTTCGCTTTGCCCGGACAGACGCAGCGCATGCATCAATGCGCGACCGTCCGCCGCGATGATAGGCGCTTCGCCTGCCGCATATATCTCCGACAGAGCCAGCGCATCGACACCCGACATCACCTTTACAAAATCTTCGAACAGATCACGGGTACGCGTGTAACGGTGCGGCTGAAAAGCCAGCAACAAACGTTTGTCCGGAAAAGCGCCGCGCACTGCGGCCAGAGTGGCTTTCATTTCCACCGGGTGATGGCCGTAGTCGTCGATCAACGTGAATGAGCCACCGGATGCCAGCGGGACTTCGCCATAGCGCTGCATGCGTCGCCCAACGCCCTGAAACTCGGCAAGTGCGGCCACGATGGCATCCTCCGCAACGCCAACCTCCAGCGCCACCGCTATCGCGGCCAACGAGTTGAGCACGTTGTGCAACCCCGCCAGATTGAGCGTTACATCCAGATCGACCGGCACGCTGTTGTGACGGCACAGCGCGGTGAAACGCATCTGCCCGCCCTCGTGGCGAACGTTCACGGCGCGGATATGCGCGCCTTCGTTGAAACCATAGGTCGTGACCGGTTTGCTGATACGCGGCAAAATTTCCTGCACGTTTACATCGTCAGTGCACAGAATGGCGCGACCGTAAAAAGGCAGGCGCTCGATGAAATCCACAAACGCTTGTTTCAGTTTGCCGAAGTCGTGTCCATACGTCTCCATATGGTCGGCATCGATATTAGTGACCACCGCCAAAATGGGCGTGAGATACAGGAACGAGGCATCGGACTCGTCCGCCTCGGCCACGATGAACTCCCCGGTGCCCAGACGCGCATTCGCGCCGCTGCTGTTGAGACGGCCGCCGATGACGAAAGTCGGATCGTAACCACCCTTAGCCAGCACGCTGGTCACCAGCGAAGTGGTAGTGGTCTTGCCGTGCGTACCCGCCACGGCGATGCCCTGGCGCAAACGCATCAGCTCCGCCAGCATCACCGCGCGCGGCACCACAGGAATGCGCTGCTCGCGCGCCGCCACCACTTCCGGGTTGTCCGCTTTGACGGCGGTGGACGTCACCACCGCATCGGCATTTTTCAGATTTTTAGTGTCGTGCCCGTAATGGATGGTCGCGCCCAGCGTCTGCAAACGTTGCGTGACAGCGCTTTCGGCCAGATCGGAGCCACTCACCTGAAAGCCCAGATTGAGCAGCACCTCGGCGATACCGTTCATGCCGGAGCCGCCGATGCCGACGAAGTGAATGTGTTTGATCTTGTGTTTCATAAAGCCACCCCCTGCACCACAGAGACACAGAGACACAGAGGAAATCCACCCCGATTACTTTCACAGACACGCCATTCGCAGCTAGTAGCAGCCTTGGCTTTTGCCGTTCTCTGTGTCTCTGTGTCTCTGTGGTGAATTGTTTTCATCATTCCGCCAACTCCGCACATACCTTTGCTACTTGCGCTGTGGCTTCCGGTTTCGCCAAGCTGCGCGCGGCTTGTGCCATCGTCAGCAGTTTTTCGCGCTTCAAATCGCACAGCAGTTGCGCCAATTTTTCCGCACTCAATTCTTTTTGCGGCAACAGCACTGCCGCGCCGTGTTCACTCAGGAAACGCGCGTTGTGCGTCTGGTGATCGTCCACCGCGAACGGGAACGGGATCAGCACGCTCGCCACGCCCGCTGCCGCCAACTCGGCAATAGTCAACGCACCCGCGCGGCAAATCACCACATCGGCGTTGGCGTACTGGTTCGCCATGTCGTCGAGAAAAGGGCGCACGTCAACACTCACACCGGCTTGCTCATAGAGCTTTTGCACCGCTTCAAAATGCTTCTTGCCCGTCTGGTGCAATACGTTGGGACGCTCTTGCTCGCTCAGCATGGCGAGCGCTTTTGGCAACGCTTCGTTGATCGCCTGCGCACCCAGACTGCCGCCCACCACCAGTACGTTCAACTTGCCGCTGCGTGCGGCGTAGCGCACTTGCGGTTCCGGCAAAGCCGCAATGTCCGCGCGCACCGGATTGCCGCACCACTCGGTCTTGTTCAGCACGCCGGGGAAGCCGCTCAACACGCGCGCGGAAATCTTCGCCAGCACTTTATTGCTCATGCCCGCGATGGAGTTCTGCTCATGAATGACCAAGGGGCGACGCAGGAACGCAGCCATCAGTCCGCCCGGCATGGTGATGTAACCGCCCATGCCCAGCACCACGTCGGGACGGTGACGCAAAATCGCATCCGCGCTCTGCCCCAACGCGCGCAGCAAAGTGAACGGCAGGGTCAGCAAGCGCAGCAGACCTTTGCCGCGCACGCCGGAGAAATTCACCCACGCAACTTCATAGCCCTGCTTGGGTACCAGCTCCGCTTCCATGCTGTTCGGCGCGCCCAGCCACACCACTTGCCAGCCCTGCGCGCGTAAAGCGTCGGCCACGGCCAAACCCGGATAGATGTGTCCTCCGGTACCGCCCGCCATGATGAGTATGGTGCGGCTCATATCGGCAGCCCCCGCGCGACTCTGCGATTCTCGTAATCGATTCTCAACAGCACCGCGATGGCGATGCAGTTCACCACCACGCCGCTGCCGCCAAAACTCAGGAAGGGCAAGGTCAGACCCTTGGTCGGCAACACGCCCATATTCACGCCGATGTTGATCATCGCCTGCACGCCCAGCCAGACGGCGATGCCCTGTGCCACCAGAGCGGCAAACAAGCGTTCCACCATCGCAGCCTGTCTGCCGATGGAAAACGCGCGCACGATCAACCAGCCGAACAGCACGATCACTGCGCTCACACCGAAGAAGCCCAGCTCTTCGGCAATCACGGCCAACAGGAAGTCGGTATGTGCTTCCGGCAGATAAAACAATTTTTCCACGCTGGCGCCCAAGCCCACGCCCAGCCATTCGCCTCGACCAAAGGCGATCAAGGCGTGGCTGAGCTGATAGCCCTTGCCGTATGGATCGGACCAAGGATCCATGAAACCGATGACGCGCTGCATGCGGTAAGGCGAGGATAGAATCAACGCAGCGAACGCGACGGGAAGCGCGATGATCAAGCCGCCGAATATTTTGAGATTGAACCCGCCCAGCCACAGCGTGCCCATCGCGATGGCGCAGATCACCACGAACGCACCCATGTCAGGCTCCAGCAGAAGCAACGTTCCTACCAGCGCCATCACGCTGAACATCGGGATGAATGCTTTGCTCAAACTGTCTTTAACCGCGCCTTTACGCACCGCATAGTCGGCCGCATATAACACCGCGAACAGCTTCATCAGCTCGGACGGTTGCAGGTTGATGACAAACAACGAGAGCCAGCGGCGACTGCCGTTGACCGCGCGCCCCACACCGGGGATCAGTACCAGAATCAGCAGCACGACGCCGAATAAAAACAGATACGGCGCGAGCTTTTGCCATGTTTGCGTGGGCACCTGAAACACCACGATCCCGGCCAGCAGCCCGACCAGAATGAAAGTCGCATGGCGTATCAAATAGTAGGCCGGTTGATAGCCGGTGAATTTGCCCGCCTCCGCCGTCGCGATCGAAGCGGAGTACACCATCACCAGGCCGAGCGCCAGCAGCGCCGCAATGATCCAGGCCAGCACGGTGTCGTGATCCGCCATCACGCGGCGCGGCGCACCCAGAGTCGCGTTCGTCATGATGACACTCCTTCAAGCTCGCGCACTGCCGCGACAAACACTTCCGCGCGGTGCACATAATTCCTGAACATATCGAAACTGGCGCACGCCGGGGACATCAGCACCGCATCGCCCGCTTGCGCTTCAGCCGCGCTGATGCGCACCGCCTCCCGCATATCGGCCGCATGCATCAAGGGCACGCCACACTCTTTCAGCACGGCGGCGATCTTGTCGGCATCGCGGCCGATCAGCACCGCCACGCGTGCATGCGCCGCCACCGGTGTTTGCAGCGGAGTAAAGTCCTGTCCCTTGCCATCCCCACCGAGTATCACCACGGCCGGACGACCCAAGCCGTTCAGCGCCGCCACCGTCGCGCCAACGTTGGTGCCTTTGGAGTCGTCGAAGTAAGTCACACCGTTGATCTCTGCCACCTCTTCGACGCGATGCGGCAACCCTTTGAAGTCGCGCAGCGCATTCAACAGGGGTGGCATGGGTAGCCCCACCGCACGACACAGAGAAATGGCCGCCAGCGCATTGGCGATATTGTGCAAACCGATTACTTGCAGCTCTCCTGCATTCATCAGGCGGCGCGAGCCTTCTATCAGCCATATCTCATCGCCTTCGCGCTCGATGCCTAGATCATGTTTGCCCAGCGGCGGCGTTTCCACACCGAAGGTCTGGATCAGGCGATCACGCAAACCCATCGCCATGCTTTCCGGATCGTCGCGATTCAGCACCTGCACACTGCTGCGTCCGTCGCAGCGAAAGACGCGCGCCTTGGCGGCGATATATGCCGCCATGTTGGCGTAACGATCCAGATGATCTTCACTGATGTTCAGTACTGTTGCGGCATTCGCACTCAAGCTGTACGTGGTTTCCAGCTGAAAACTGGATAACTCCAACACCCACACATCGGGGTGTTTTCCCTTGCGCTGGATCAACACATCCAGCACGGCGGGTGAAATATTGCCCGCCACTTCAGTATCCAATCCGGCAGCGCGACACATCGCACCCACCATGCTGGTGACCGTGGTCTTACCGTTCGCGCCGGTGATGGCGATGACCTGAGGAGGATTTTCTTGCGGTAGCGAGCGCGCAAACAATTCGATATCGCCGACCACCGGAATGCCACGCGCCACCGCCTTTTGTACGAATGGCTCGGACAAAGCGATGCCGGGGCTGATCGCAACGAGCTCGATGCCGTCCAGCAATTCGCTGCGGAAAATTCCGCAACGCGCTTCGACTTGGGGAAGGCTGGCCTGCAAAGCGGCAAGCGCGGGCGGCGCGTTGCGGCTATCCGCAACGCGCACCTTCGCTCCGTGCACCAGCATCCAGCGCACGAGCGACAACCCGGTCTCACCGAGACCGAGCACCAACACTTGTTTGTCCGCCAACTTGCTCATTGCACCTCCTTAAAATCGGTTGTTAGTCGTTAGACGTTAGTTATTAGTTGGTTTTGTCCGCTGCGCGGACTTTGCTTTAACTAACGACTAGCGACTAACGTCTAACGACTCCTCTTTATCTCAACTTCAGCGTCGCCAAGCCCAATAACACCAGCAACATGGTGATGATCCAAAACCTCACCACGACCTGAGTCTCTTTCCAGCCTTTTTGTTCGAAATGATGGTGCAGCGGCGCCATCAGGAAAATGCGTTTGCCAATACCGGTGGTTTTCTTGGTGTATTTGAAATACGACACCTGCAACATCACCGACACAGCTTCCACCACAAACACGCCGCCCATGATGAACAGCACGACCTCCTGCCGCACGATGACCGCAACCACTCCCAGCGCAGCACCGAGCGCCAATGCGCCTACGTCGCCCATAAACACTTCCGCCGGATAGGCGTTAAACCACAGGAAAGCCAAGCCCGCTCCCGCAATCGCGGCACAGAACACCGCCAGCTCGCCGGCACCGGGGATATGCGGCACCCCCAGATATTTGGCAAACACCGCATGTCCTGCCACATAGGCGAATATCGCCAACGCGCTGCTCACCATCACTGTGGGCATGATGGCCAAGCCATCCAAACCGTCGGTAAGGTTCACCGCATTGCTCGTTCCCACGATGACCAGATAGACCAGCACGAGAAAACTGAACAGGCCAAGCGGGATCGCGACATATTTAAAGAACGGCACGATGAGTTCGGTATGGGCGGGCAGCGTCGCGTGCGACCACAGATAAGCGCCGACCGCCAAGGCAATGAGCGATTGCCAGAACATCTTGGCTTTGGCCGATAGACCGTCAGAGTTGCGATGCACCACCTTGCGGTAGTCATCCACCCAGCCGATCGCGCCTACACCCAATGTCGTCAGCAACACCACCCAGATATAGGGATTGCTCAAATCCCCCCACAGCAAGGTGGTGATGGCGACTGAAGTCAGTATCAGCGCGCCGCCCATGGTCGGCGTACCCGCCTTGATCAGGTGCGTCTGCGGGCCGTCGCTGCGCACCGCTTGTCCGATCTTCATCTGCGCCAGCTTGCGTATCATCGCCGGGCCGACCATAAACGAGATGAACAGCGCCGTCATAGCAGCCAGCACGGCGCGCAGCGTGATGTAGTTGAACACGCTGAATGTTCTGACGTCCGATGAAAACCACTGGGCTAGTGCCAATAACATTATGAGTACCTCTTAAAATTCAGATTTTCGGGATGCAGCGCAAGGCGTACGGAGCGCAGCGAACGAGACATACCATTGAGGTAGGCGAGGAAGCGAGCACCGCGCAACGCCGCGATGCGCCCGAAAAATGAAGTTTTTGAGGTGCTCATTTCTTCTCCTATTGCAGCGCCGTGCAGTGCTGCACGACCCGCTCCATCTTCATAAACCGCGAACCCTTCACCAGCACCGTGCTATCCGCATCGAGGTTCTGCTCCAGACAGGTCAGCATATCTTCGATGCGTTTGAAATGCGTTCCGCCCGCGCCGAATTCATCCACCGCGTACGCGCTCAAATCGCCCAAGGCCAGCAGCTTCTGGATACCCAAGGCATGTGCCTCCGCGCCGATTTCCGCATGAAAACGCGGCGCGTCCGCACCCAGCTCGCCCATGTCGCCCAGCACCAATATTCTTTTGCCTTGCGCCTGCGCCAATACTTTCAACGCCGCGCGCAAGGAAGCTGGATTCGCGTTGTAGGTGTCGTCGATCAACACCGCACCGTGCAGTGCAACCTTGCGTTGCAAACGCCCGGCTACGCCCCCGAAATTTTTCAGTCCGCTGGCAATGGCCGCCAGCGGCACGTTCAGCGCGATAGCAGCGGCCGTCGCCGCGAGCGCGTTGCGCACGTTATGCACGCCCGGCACTTGCAGCTCGACCGTAAAATCGCCCTGCGGAGTAGTCACCTCCATCTGCGCCCCGAAATTTTGCGTCTGCCAGATGGCGCGAACGCTGGCCTGCGGATCCAAACCAAAATCCACGATGCGATGCGAACCCGCCGCTGTGCGCCACTTCTGCGCGAATTCGTCATCCGCATTGATGACCGCCACACCGTTTTGCGCCAGCCCGGCAAATATCTCGCCTTTGGCATCCGCCACCGCAGCTACCGTACCCAGCCCGGCCAAATGCGCGCTGGCCGCATTGTTCGCCAGCGCCACGTCGGGACAAGCGAGGTGTGTCAGATAGTCGATCTCCCCGGGATGATTCATGCCCATCTCGATGACCGCGTAGCGGTGCGAAGAGCGCAGCTTGAGCAAGGTCAGCGGCATGCCGATGTCGTTGTTCAAATTTCCCTTGGTAGCCAACACGGCCTCGTCATTCCCTGCATAGCTGCGCAACACGCTGGCCAGCATCTCTTTCACCGTGGTTTTGCCGTTACTGCCAGTGATGGCGACGAGCGGAATCTCAAAGCGTTTGCGCCAATGCGCCGCAAGACTGCCCAATGCCAGACGCGTATCCGCTACGCGCAGCAACGGGCAGGGAGCGTGTGCTATGCGGCTGTCGGCATTCACCACTGCGGCGACCGCACCGGCTTGCACGGCATTTGCCACGAACGCCGCGCCGTCAAAATTTTCGCCTTTGAGCGCGATGAACAGATCGCCCTTGCCGACCGTGCGCGTATCGGTCGAGACGGCATCGAATGCAACATCTGCACCATCCCTGCGCGCTTGCAACATCTCTGCGACTTGCGAGAGCAGCATCATGTAGTACTCCATTCGCGTTTAAGATCGACCGGTGCCCACACGCTCAGCGCACGGCGCACTAGCTCGCTGTCGCTAAAAGGATGCTTGATCCCGTTGACCTCCTGATAATCTTCGTGACCTTTACCGGCGATCAGCACGGTGTCCCCGGCGCGTGCGGCACCGACCGCGCGCGCGATCGCATGGGCGCGGTCTTCGATGATCAGGCATGACCCCTCAACACCGAACAGGATCGCGTCGATGATGGCCCTGGGACTTTCGCTGCGCGGATTGTCGCTGGTGATGATGCACTCGTCGGCCAACCTCGATGCGACGGTACCCATCATCGGGCGCTTGCCGCGGTCGCGGTCTCCCCCGCAACCGAACACGCAGATGAGTCTGCCGCCGGAAGGCGCAGTCACTTCGCGCAGCGCTTGCAATACTTTTTCCAGCGCATCCGGCGTGTGCGCGTAATCGACCACGATGGTCGGCTTGTCTTTGCCGCCCAGCGTCTGCATCCGTCCGGCGACGGCCTTTTGCTGCTCCAACTCCCGCACCGCAGCGGACAACTCCACACCGCTGACCAGCAGCACAGCCAATGAACCCAGCAGGTTGGCGGCATTGAAACGCCCGACCTGTTTGCTGTTCAACTCCGCGCCGCCCCAGCTGGAGTGAATATGCAATTCCATACCCTGCGCATTCATGTGCAGATCGCGCCCGAAAACCATGCGTATGCCGAGACGCTCAGCCAAATGCAACGCGTCCTCACTCAATCCATATCCGACGACCTCAACCTCGGCATCGCGCAGAGCCTCGGCCAATTCGGCACCAAAGGCATCATCCAGATTCAGCACGGCATATTTGAGATGCGCCCAGTCGAACAGGCGACGCTTGGCAGCCGCATAGCTGTGCATGTCACCGTGATAATCGAGATGATCGCGGCTCAAATTGGTCAGTAGCGCGACATCGTAGTGCACGCCGCTTACGCGCCCCTGCGCCAGCGCATGCGAGGACACTTCCATCGCTGCGGCCTGCGCACCCTGTTGCACATAATCATTTAGCAAGCCATGTACACTGATCGCATCCGGCGTGGTGTTCACGGTGGGCTGCAACTCGCCGGGGAAACCGTTACCCAAAGTTCCCATCAATGCGCTCTTGCGCCCGAGCTCGTTCAGCGCGCGCGCGATCCAGTGACTGCAAGTGGT
This sequence comes from Gallionellaceae bacterium, assembly GCA_009773615.1. Classification (GTDB taxonomy): domain Bacteria; phylum Pseudomonadota; class Gammaproteobacteria; order Burkholderiales; family Gallionellaceae; genus PALSA-1006. The sequence goes on along the minus strand of WSYA01000001.1, from coordinate 40,279 downwards.
TTTGCCGTTGGTTCCGGTCACGCCCACCATCCATAATTTTCTGGAGGGCGAGGCATAGACATGCTCGGCCAGCGCCCCCGCCTGCTGGCGCAACTCGGCAAGCGCCAGATTCGGCACTTGCCACGACTCGTCCCACACAAAATTCTTTGCTTCCCATATCACCGCATTCGCTCCGCTGGCGATGGCCTGTGCGATGAACTGGCGACCATCCGCCTGTGCGCCGGGATAAGCCACGAAGGTATCGCCCGGCTTCACCAAGCGGCTATCAGTTTCCAGGCGAGTGATAGTCACGCCCAGCGCATCCAGCGATTCGAGATGAAATGCGTTCATACCTCCTCCGCGATCAGATCAGCCGGTGTGGGCTGCATCACATTGTCGAGAGGCGCATCGTTCGGCACATTGAGCAGGCGCAATGACGCGCCCATCACGTTGCTGAAAGCGGGTGCCGCGACTTGCCCGCCGTAGTACTCGGCACCGCCGGGTTCGTTGATCATCACCGCAACGATTAGGCGCGGGTTGGATGCCGGTGCCAGGCCCACGAACGAGGCGACGTATTTGTTTACGTATTGCCCGCCTTCGAGTTTATGCGCCGTGCCGGTTTTGCCTGCAACACGGTAGCCGGTGATTTGCGCAAGCGGTGCGGTACCACCCGGCTTCACCACCATTTCCAGCATATCGCGCACGGCGTGAGCGGTCGTAGCCGAATAGACTTGAACACCCACTGTCGGCGTTTCCTGTTTGAGCAGCGTTACCGTTTTCATTACTCCGCTGTTGGCGAACACGGTATAAGCGCGCGCCAATTGCAGCAGGTTCACGGAAATGCCATTGCCGTAGGACATGGTGGCCTGCTCGATCGGCCTCCACTTGGCAAAATCGCGCAACCTGCCCGCCGCTTCACCGGGAAACTCGCAGCCGGTCTGCGAGCCGAAACCGTTTTCATTCAGACTGTGCCAGAACTGCTCGGGCTTCATGGACAGCGCGATTTTGGATGCGCCGACGTTGCTGGATTTCTGTATCACTTGCGCCACCGTCAGCGATGCCTCCGGGTGCGTGTCGTGTATCTTGCGTCCGCCCACGGCATACACGCCGTGCTCGGTATTGATAATAGTATTGGGTGTGACCTTGCCCAGCTCAAGCGCCGCCGCTACCGTGAACGGCTTCATGGTCGAACCCGGCTCGAACAAATCGGTCACTGCATGGTTGCGCAGCAAATTGACGTTCGGCTTGCCGCGATTGTTGGGGTTGTAGCTCGGCCAATTCGCGAGCGCAAGCACTTCGCCGCTCTTCGCATCCAGCACCACGATGGAGCCCGCCTTGGCTTTGTGCTGCTCGACCGCCTGCTGTATCTCGCGGAAAGCCAGAAATTGAATTTTGCTATCCAGACTCAGCGCGATATCGCTGCCTTCTTTGGGAGCGCGCACGCTGGCCACATCCTCGACGATATGTCCGCGCCGGTCTTTGATGACACGCTGGCTACCCGCTTTTCCGCCCAGCTTTGACTGCAGGGCAAGCTCGATGCCCTCCTGCCCGTTGTCGTCCACATCCGTGAACCCCAGCAAATGCGAAGTCACCTCGCCGCCGGGATAATAGCGGCGATACTCGCGCTTTAATGACACCCCTGAAATCCCCAGCCTGACAACTTTTTCGGCCTGCTCCGGCGGCAACTGGCGCTTCAAATAAATAAAATCGCGCGAGGTATCGAACATGCGCTTTCTCAATTCCTCGGCATTCATGCCGAGGATCAGCGCCAACTGCATCACCTGTTTCGGTGTCGCTTCGACATCCTGCGGGCTGACCCAAATCGATTCGACGGGCGTGCTGATGGCCAGGCGCTCACCGTTGCGGTCACTTATCATGCCGCGATGCGCATTGATATCGATTTCCCTGCTGTAGCGCGCCGCGCCCTTTTGCTGGAGAAAATCGTTGTGTATGCCCTGCAAATAAATTCCGCGCACCAGCAAGCCACCCAAGCCCGCAAGCAGCAACACGAACAGAACGCGCGAACGCCACGGCGGCAACGCCATTTGCCCGTTCGTTTGTACGCTGTTGCTGTGCTGGATCACGGCGTCACCTTGTTGGTTTCAATGCGCACAAATTGAATCTGCTTGCCTTGCGGCATCTGCATCTGCAATTGACGCGCCATTTTTTCTACACGCGCCGGCAACGCTAGAGTGCTTTGCTCCAACTGCAACTGTCCCCACTCCACTTCCATCTGCTGCGCCCGGTCTTTCTCGGCCTGCAATTCGACAAAATGCTTGCGCGCCTTGTGCTGCGACGTCACCACTCCCAGCGCAAATACGATGAGCAGAGCCAGCAAAATTGTGTTCAGCCTAAGCACTCAACCCTCCCGTGTACTCGGCCACGCGCAACACCGCACTGCGCGCGCGCGGATTGGCATCCAGCTCCTGCTCCGAGGCATGGATAGCCTTGCCGATCAGACGCACTTTACCCAGCGGAATCTCGGCGGCGCGGATCGGCAGATTGCGCGGAAGTTTGTCGCCCTGCGCCATGTCGCGCATAAAACGTTTAACGATGCGGTCTTCCAGAGAATGAAAACTGATTACAGCCATTCTTCCGCCCACCTTTAGACTGTCCACACACTGCGGCAACACGCTCTCGAGCTCTTCGAGTTCGCGGTTGATATAAATCCGTATAGCCTGAAAGGTGCGCGTCGCCGGATTTTTCCCGGGCTCGCGGGAGTGCACATTTTGCGCGACAATTTCACTGAGTTGCCGCGTGGAGAGGATGGGACTTTCTTTGCGCGAAGCAACAAGCGCTCTTGCAATCTTCCTAGCAAACCGCTCTTCGCCGTAGTCACTAATTACCTCCGCCAATAAGGCCTCATCTACCGTTGCCAACCACTGCGCCGCTGTCTCGCCGCGACTCGTATCCATACGCATATCCAGCGGCGCATCGAAACGAAAACTAAAGCCGCGTTGCGCGTCGTCCAGTTGCGGCGACGACACCCCCAAGTCCAGCAGCACACCATCCACCTTGCCGATGCCGAGCCTATGCAGCACCTCGCTCAAATGCTCGAACCCGCCATGTTCGATCTGAAAACGGCCATCGTTTATCTCCCTAGCCGCCGCAATCGCCAGCAGATCCTTATCCAGCGCGATCAACCTGCCGCGCTCACCCAGCTTTTCCAGAATCAGCCGGCTGTGTCCGCCGCGCCCGAACGTGCCATCCACGTAGACACCATCCGGCACAACCTGCAACGCTTCGACCGCCTCATGCAACAGCACCGTGTCATGGGACAAACCCACGCTCACAGCGTGAATCCCTCCAGCTCGGGCGGAAGATCACCCTCGCTAAAACCGGACATCTTGTCGTTCTGCCCCTGCCAGCGCGCTTCGTCCCACACTTCGAATTTATTGCCCTGCCCGACCAGCATCACGCGCTTATCCAGCGCTGCATAGCTGCGCAAAGTCGGCGAAACCAACACGCGACCTGCGGCATCCATCACCACATCTTCTGCATGACCGACAAGGAAACGTTGCAACGCGCGAATGCGCGGATTGAAGGCGGAGAGCTGCATGAGTTTTTCGCGGATAGGCTGCCACTCGGGCTGAGAATAGAGCAGCAGACAACCGTCGGCATCGGCGGTCAGCACCAGCTGACCCGCACAATGCGCAAGCAACATATCGCGATGCCGTGATGGTATCGCGAGCCTGCCCTTGCTATCCAGATTAAGTTGTGCCGCCCCCTGAAACATTCATCCAGCCCCGAATCGGTTTACCCACAAAAACCCACTTTTCACCACTCTGCGCCACTATATTGAAAAATATAAGCGTGGTCAAGCCAAAAAACAGGATTTTTCGTTACGGGACAATGAGTTAGAGCGATTAGTTAAGATGAAATAAATATACTTAAAAAGCAATAGATTGCGCAAGCAAGCTAAAGTTGTTTGTTATGAAGGGTCTAGATATTTTAAGAAATTGATACTAGCAGAGGGGGTACTCAACAAACTGAAAGTCCGGCAAGAAAAGGGGTGAAGCCAGCCGGTAAGCCGGGTTCTGTCGTGGACAGTCATTCCTCTAGGCGTTTCGTTACCTGACGCTCAAGCAACCTACCCGCAGACGACGCGAGCAACGTCATAGCCTGCTTATTTGGTCTTGCTCCAGATGGGGTTTACCCTGCCACTGATGTTGCCATCAGCGCGGTGAGCTCTTACCTCGCCATTTCAACCTTACCGTTTCCCGAAAGAACTTAGGCGGTGTATTTTCTGTGGCACTTTCCATCGCCTCACGGCGTCCGGCCATTAACCGGCATCTTGCTCTGCGGAGCCCGGACTTTCCTCCCCGCCCTTGCGGACGCGGCGACTGTCTAGCCAGCTTCGGCGCGGAGTTTAACCCAGATTAGGAAATTGAACGGCAACGAATTGTCGGTGCCCGCTTGCTGGCGATACGGATAGCTTTGTGGCAAGGCTCGCTCCAAGCTAACACTCACCGTAGATGTGAGACTGTGACTATCCTTCTACCACTTGCAAGCTCACACCCCATTCGCGCCATTGCCTGGCCTCTTCCTGTAGCGCGGTATCGGTAAGCGGATTTTGCGCACGCCAGCCCGCTTGCAGGGCGAGATGAAATTTGGTGCCGCTGAAACGTCCCTGCATCGCGGGCAATTGCACATCGCTGCGGTTTCGGTAAAACACGGTGGCGAGGCGCAGTGCCATCGCCAATGAAATATCTTCGGTAGTGAAGGTGGTGAATAGTTGTCCGCGCATTTTGTCCAGATTGCCGCGTTGCGCGAGTGTTAAAAGGCTCAGGCGCTCCTGCTCTTTTTTGGAGAAGCCGGGCATATCGGCGTTTTTCAAAATATAAGAAGTGTGTTTGTGAAAACCGCTGTGCGCGACGCTGATGCCGATCTCATGCAAACGTGCCGCCCAACCTAGCAGGCCCAGCGCCGCTTCGTTCGACTGACCTTCCAGGAACTGCTGTGCAAAAGTACCGGATAGCTGCGCGACGCGCTCGGCCTGACGCCTATCCACATGATAGCGGCGCATGAATTGCTGCACGGTGACATCGCGCATATCGTGATTGTGAAAACGCCCGAGCAGGTCGTACAGCACGCCCTCGCGTAGCGCGCCCAGGGCTGGCAACATCTGCTCGATACCCAACTCGCTCAGTGCGGCGCACATGATGGCAAAACCGCCAGGCAGCACCGCGATACGATCCGATTTCAAGCCCTGCAATTCGAGCTTGCGCACGTCACCTACGCGGATCAATTCGGCACGCAATTGTTCCAGCCCGTCGCGAGTGATACCCGCTTTGCTGTAACCGTTTAGTTCGAGAATATCGCACAGCACGCGCGCGCTGCCGGACGAACCCAGCGCGACACTCCAGCCCGTCTCGCGATAAGCGCTCACGATGGTCTGCAATTCGCTGCGCGCGGCGAGCTCGGCCTGTTTGAGATTGCTTTTGGTGATTTTGCCGTCGGGGAAAAAACGCAGGCTGTAGCTCACGCAGCCCATGTACAAACTCTCCAGCCTGATCGGTTCAAGCCCGTTGCCGATGATGAACTCCGTCGAACCGCCACCGATGTCCATCACCAGACGCTTGCCGCCCGCATGCGGCAGCCCGTGTGCCACACCGAGATAGATGAGGCGCGCCTCTTCGCGTCCCGCGATCACCTCGATGGGAAAGCCCAACGCCGCTTCCGCTTGGGGCAAAAAATCCGGCGCATTCTTGGCTACGCGCAAAGAATTCGTCCCCACCGCACGCACCGCTTCGCGCGGCAAGCCGCGCAAGCGCTCGCCGAAGCGCTGCAAACACGCCAAGGCGCGATGCTGGGATTCTTTATCGAGGAGTTTGTTTTCGGTGAGGCCTGCGGCGAGACGCACTGGCTCGCGCAGGCCGTCCAACAAGTAGATTTGCTCGTTGTCTACACGAGCGACTTGCAAACGAAAGCTGTTTGAACCGAGGTCAACCGCTGCGAGTGTGGATTGCTGCGGCACTACTCCCCCTATGCCCCGACTTCGCGCTCGAATTCTTCCACCGTCACGTGACGCACATCTCGCCCCTTGACCATGTAGACGACATATTCGCACATGTTTTTGGCGTGGTCGCCTATACGTTCGATGGCTTTGGCCACGAACAATATTTCCAGCGAAGTGGAGATAGTGCGCGGATCTTCCATCATAAAGGTGATGAGATAACGCATGATGGAGCGGAATTCTTCGTCCACCTGTTCGTCCTGACGTACCACCTGCGCAGCTGCGCTCAGATCGAGGCGCGCAAAGGAGTCCAGCGACTTGCGCAGCATATCGAGCGCAATATCCGAAGCATGCTTGATCTGATGGTAACGCGGATGGCGCAAGCGCTCTTTTTGCGACAACAGCTTGGCCATACGCGCAATCTTTTCGGCTTCGTCGCCGATGCGTTCAAGGTCGGTGATGGTCTTGATCACCGTCATAATCATGCGTAGATCGCCCGCCGCAGGCTGGCGGCGCACAAGAATATGGTTGCAGCTCTCGTCAATTTCGACTTCCATAGCGTTAACGCGGTGGTCGTCTTCGATAACCCGGTTCATCAACTCCACATCACCGGAAATAAGCGACTCTATCGCCAAGCGAATCTGGCTTTCCACCAAACCACCCATCTGCAACACGCGAGCCCGCACCGCTTCGAGCTCGGCGTCAAACTGTTTGGAGGTATGTTCGGTATTAACCATGGCTGTTCCTTAATGATGTTTTGACTATCGGGGAGATTATGCTACCGATACGCCATGAATCTTTTATTACATCGACCAGAAATTACAGCATAATCGTCTGTACGCCATCCGGCGTGCCCAGCAGCAGCACATCCGCACCGCGCCGCGCGAACAGACCGTTAGTCACCACCCCGGGCAAATGGTTCAACGCCGTCTCCAACTCGACCGGGTTCAAAATTTGCAGCCCGTGCACATCCAGAATGATGTTGCCGTTGTCCGTGATAAAGCCTTCGCGCAACTGCGGATGTCCGCCCAGCTTGACCACTTCGCGCGCCACATAGCTGCGCGCCATGGGAATCACCTCGATCGGCAGCGGGAATTTTCCCATCACATCCACCAGCTTGCTGGCATCGCACACGCACACAAATTTTTTGCTGGCTGCTGCCACGATCTTTTCGCGCGTTAGCGCACCCCCGCCGCCTTTCATCATATGCAAATGACGCGTCACTTCATCTGCGCCATCCACGTACACCGGCAACTCGCCCGCGTCATTCAGCGAAATTACCTCGATGCCGTGTCCCTGCAAACGTTTGGCAGAAGCTTCGGAAGAAGCCACCGCGCCACGCAGCTTATGTTTGATCTTGGCCAGCTCATCAATGAAAAAATTCGCCGTCGAGCCGGTACCCACGCCAACGATGCAGTCGGCCGGCACATATGCAATAGCGGCCTGAGCCACTGCGCGTTTCAAATCATCTTGCGACATTGCCATGTTCAATCCAATTCAGTAATATTGTTTCGTGCTTCGATTATTGCAGGAATTTATGAATTAAGAAACCTTGCCTGCAAAACCTTCGCTTGAAGTGACAGTCTACACAGGAGTAGCATGCCCGTTGAAAGCAGGCCAAATGCAGATTCAAGAACGGCAAGGGAGATCGCGATGCAACGACTGAGCTTGGTACTGGTAATTTTACTGCTGGCCGGATGCGGAAAACAGGAGGAAAACCTCCAGCCCAGTTTCAGCGGACAGGCAACGGATAACGTAAAGGAGTATGTGGTCGGCATCCATCCCCTACACAATCCCAAACGTTTATTCGAGGTATATGACCCCATCGTAAGCTACATTGAAGCAGGCATTCCGGGAACACGTCTGAAACTGGAAGCCTCGCGCAACTACGAAGAGTTCGACAAAAAACTCTACAGCGGCCATTTCGATTTCGCCATGCCCAACCCCTACCAGACGGTGCGCTCGCTCAAATACGGCTACCGCGTGTTCGGCAAGATGGGGGACGACGAAAATTTTCGCGGCATCATTCTCGTGCGCAAGGATAGCGGCATCAGCAAGGTGGGCGATCTCAAAGGCAAAAAGGTCGCTTACCCCGCTCCCTCGGCACTGGCTGCGACCATCATGCCGCAATACTATCTGCACACGCACGGCATCGACATCAATCGCGATATTGAAAATCTGTACGTCGGCTCGCAGGAGTCCGCAATCATGAACGTGCTACGCGGCCATACAGCGGCGGGCGCGACTTGGCCCGTTCCTTGGATAACCTTCACGCAAGAGCATCCAGATATGGCCAACCAACTCGAGATCAAATGGCAGACGGGAACGCTACCCAACAACAGCTGGGTGGTGCGCAAGGACGTGCCCGCAGAGCTAACCGCAAAATTCGCCGCGCTGTTGTTTGGCCTGAACAGCAGCGCGGAGGGTCGCAAGATGCTCGCGCGTCTGCCGATATCCAAATTCGAAGCGGCTACGGATAAGGTATACCAGCCGGTTCAGGAATACCTGAAGGTTTTTTCCGAGACCGTGCGTCACATCGAATATTGAAAGGCATGCTATGAAACCGGGGCGATACATCAGCTTGCTGTGGCGAGTTTCCATACGAAGACAACTAATCCTCGGTTTCGCGCTGGCTTCGCTCGCATTGATGCTGGGATTCGGCTATCTGGTGCTCGAACAACAACGCGACGCGCTGTACCGATCCTCGGAGGAGCGCGCTACCTCGCTGGCACTTGCGCTTACCATCAGCGGCACTTCGTGGACACTGGCCAACGACTTGGTCGGATTGCAGGAATTGGTGCAGGGATTTGCCAAGACACCGGACCTGCAACGCGCCTATTTTCTGAACATGCGCGGAGAAGTGCTGGCATCGACCAACGCCGCCGAGGCGGGATTTTTTGTGACCGACGCGATAAGCCGCAACATGCTGGCCTCAACGACCAGAAATACCGTGATCCTGATAAATCAAAAAAATCAGCTTGCCGTCGCGCACCCTATCTTGTCCAGCGGCCGCCATCTGGGATGGGTGCGCGTCGAAATGTCGCGCGACTCGGCGAATCAAAACCTCGCCAATCTCACCGAGGCGTGGCTTGAATTCGTGCTGTTTGCCGTATTGACGGTATCGGCAGTCGCGCTGGCGCTGGCACACAGACTCACGCGCGGCCTCAATCATCTGATGCATGTCGCAGCCGAAGTAGAACACGGGCAGGCGGAGTTGCGCTCGGATGTCGGGCGCGAAGACGAAATCGGCGTACTCGCGCGGCATTTGGACCGGATGCTGGATGCGCTCAGCCGGCAGGAGGGGAAAATCCGCAATCTGGCCTTTTACGACACACTGACCAGGTTGCCCAACCGCCGCCTGCTGCTCGACCGTTTGGGGCAGGTCAGATCGGCCAGCAAGCGCAGCGGGCGTTATGCCGCACTGATGTTTATCGATCTCGACAATTTCAAGCCGCTCAATGATACGCACGGCCATCATGTCGGCGATCTGCTGCTGATAGAAGTGGCACGCCGCATCAGCAACTGCGTGCGCGAGCAGGACACCGTGGCGCGTTTCGGCGGCGACGAGTTCATCGTGATGCTGAACGAATTGACTGCCGACAAAGAGTCATCCCGCTTTCAGGCCGGGGTGGTGGCCGAAAAGATCCGTTCTATTCTGGCCGAACCCTATCTACTGAGCGTCATGCATGAGGGCGAAACGGAGCCGTCCATAGTCGAACACCGCTGCACATCGAGCATAGGCGTGGTTATGTTCATCAACCACGAAAACAGCGAAAACGACCTCATCAAGTGGGCGGACATGGCGATGTACCAAGCCAAAGAGGGCGGGCGCAACCGGGTGCATTTTTTCGAATCCTGAAGCCCGCACCGCTTTAACCGCAAAACATTTTGGGATTGCGCCCCATTCCTGCTAATCTTGCGCGCAAATTTCCACGCCCACCACACACCATGCAAAGTTATCTGAAGCGCATCCTCACCGCCCGCGTGTACGACGTGGCCATCGAAAGCCCGCTGGAGCACGCCCCCACCCTGTCCGCCCGCATCGGCAATAACGTGTTGTTCAAACGCGAAGACATGCAGCCCGTGTTCTCGTTCAAGCTGCGTGGCGCCTACAACAAAATGGCGCAACTCACGCCGGAACAGCTTAAACGCGGTGTCATCGCCGCCTCGGCGGGCAACCATGCGCAGGGCGTGGCGCTCAGCGCGCACCGCCTCGGCTGCAAGGCCACCATCGTGATGCCCACCACCACGCCGCATGTCAAGATCGACGCAGTTCGCCATTTCGGCAAGCGTTCAGTGGAAATTGTGTTACATGGCAACAGCTACAACGATGCCTACGATTTCGCGCTGGCACTGGGCAAACAAAACAACCTCACCTTCGTGCACCCGTTCGACGACCCCGATGTCATCGCCGGACAAGGCACCGTCGCGATGGAAATCCTGCGCCAGCATCAGGCTCCCATTCACGCCATCTTTTGCGCCATCGGCGGCGGCGGGCTGATCTCCGGCGTGGCGGCTTACGTCAAACAAGTGCGCCCCGACATCAAAATCATCGGCGTGCAGACTACCGACTCCGATGCGATGTACCGCTCGCTCAAAGCGAAGAAGCGCGTCACGCTCAGCGATGTCGGCCTGTTCTCCGACGGCACCGCCGTCAAGCTGGTCGGCGAAGAGACCTTCCGCGTGTGCCAAAAATATGTCGATGAAGTGATTCTGGTGGACACCGATGCCGTGTGCGCCGCGATCAAGGACGTGTTTCAGGACACGCGCTCCATCCTCGAACCGGCGGGCGCGCTCGCCGTGGCCGGAGCCAAGCTGTATGCCAAGCGCGAAAAGCTCAAAGACCAGACCCTCATCCCTATCGCCTGCGGCGCAAACATGAACTTCGACCGCCTGCGTTTCGTCGCCGAACGCGCCGAAATCGGCGAGAAGCGCGAGGCCATTCTGGCCGTGACCATTCCCGAAACGCCAGGCAGCTTCCGCAAATTCTGCGCCCTGCTCGGCAACCGCAACATCACCGAATTCAACTACCGCTACGCCGACCCGACCGAAGCGCAAGTTTTCCTCGGCGTGCAAGTACGCGACCCGTCGGAAACCGAAAAACTGCTCATCACGCTGGAAAAACACAAGCTGCGCACGCTCGACCTCACCGACAACGAAATGGCCAAGCTGCACCTGCGCCACCTCGTCGGCGGACGCGCACCGGAAGCCCGTGACGAAATCATGTTCCGCTTCGAGTTCCCCGAGCGCCCCGGCGCGTTGATGAATTTCCTCAACAGCATGAACCACAACTGGAACATTTCCCTGTTTCACTACCGCAACCACGGCGCGGACTACGGCCGCGTGCTGGTGGGAATGCAAGTGCCGCATCAGGATAAAAAAGCGCTGAAGAATTTTCTCGATACGCTGGGTTATCCGTATTGGGATGAGAGCAACAATCCGGCGTACAAGTTGTTTTTAGGGTAAGCCGTTGTGAGCGCGGATTCCTTCCGTGATTTCGTCCTCGAACAACTCGCAGCCCTCCCCGAACTGCGCTGCAAGCACATGTTCGGCGGTTACGGCTTATATTCCGGCGAAGCATTTTTCGGCATCGTGTATGACAGCCGGCTGTATCTCAAAACCCATCCCGACACTCTCGCTGAATATATGGAACATCACGCCGCTGTTTTTGCACCTTCGAAAAAACAAGTTTTGCAGAATTACCGCGAAGTTCCTGCCGATATTCTGGAAGATAGCGAACGTTTGTCGCTTTGGGCGAGAAAGGCGGCGCAGCAATGAGCATTCAAGCTAGGAAGCAAAGCCTCAGGCAAAGTATAATCGCCGCCCGCTCGAATATGGGGGAGACGGAACGGGCGCGTTTATGCGATCAGATCGCGGCCCGTCTTTTCAAACTGGAAGCCTATCGCACGGCCTCAACAGTGTTGACCTATATGAATTTCGGCGCGGAATTTGCGGCGGAGATTTTTGTGCGGCAGGCGCTGCGCGACGGCAAACGAGTGTTGCTGCCCAAGGTGAACCGGGACACGAAACAACTGGATGTGTACTTCATCACCGATCTGGCGTGCGACGTTGCGCCGGGCTTATGGGGCATACCCGAGCCGCTCGTCGAGCGTTGCACCGAGGTGGACGAGCTAGCCTCCATAGATTTTATTTTGCTGCCGGGTGTGGCATTCGGGCGCGATGGGGCGCGGCTGGGATATGGCGGCGGGTTCTATGACAAGCTGCTCGCGCGGCTGCCACATCAGCCAGTCTTGGTTGCTGCGGCTTTTGCTTTACAGATGGTTGAGGATATTCCACTGGAAGCCACCGACCGCAAGATGCAGTGGTTGGTAACAGAACAAGAAACGATCCGGTGTGCCACATAAACACGCCGAGATAACCGAATAATTTTATCGATAGAGAGTAGAGAGAACGATGGCCAATTTACCCGATTACGATCCGCAAGAAACGCAAGAGTGGCTGGACGCGCTCGATTCCGTACTGAATAACGAAGGCGCTGACCGCGCGCACTTCCTCATCAGCCAGCTGATCGACCAAGCGCGTCGTGCTGGCGACGATATGCCTATCAGCGCTACCACGGCCTACCTCAACACCATCCCACTGGACAAGGAAGAGCGTTCCACCGGCAACATGGAACTGGAACACCGCATCCGCGCGCTGATGCGCTGGAACGCGATGGCCATCGTGATGAACGCCAACAAGGAGTCTTCCGAGCTGGGTGGACACATCGCCAGCTTTGCATCGGCGGCGACTTTATATGATGTGGGATTTAACCATTTTTTCCACGGCAAGACCGACACTCACGGCGGCGATCTAGTGTATTTCCAAGGCCACTCTTCGCCCGGCATGTATGCCCGCGCCTATATCGAAGGCCGCCTCTCCGAAGAACAGCTCTACAAATTCCGCCAAGAAGTTGACGGGGGCGGCTTGTCCTCTTATCCGCACCCCTGGCTGATGCCGGACTTCTGGCAGTTCCCCACCGTGTCGATGGGTTTAGGCCCGTTGATGGCGATTTATCAGGCGCGTTTCATGCGCTATCTGCAACACCGCGAACTCGCGCAGACCGATGGCCGCAAGGTGTGGGCATTCTTGGGCGACGGCGAGACCGACGAGCCGGAATCGCTGGGTGCTGTTTCCATGGCCGGACGCGAGAAGCTCGACAATCTGGTCTTCGTGATCAACTGCAACCTGCAACGTCTGGACGGCCCGGTGCGCGGCAACGGCAAGATCATTCAGGAACTGGAAGGTGTGTTCCGTGGCGCGGGCTGGAACGTCATCAAAGTCATCTGGGGCGGCAAGTGGGATCGTCTGCTGGCAAAAGACAAAACCGGCTTGCTGCTCAAGCGCATGGAAGAAGTGGTTGACGGCGAATACCAGACCTACAAATCCCGCGACGGCGCGTATGTGCGCCAGCATTTCTTCGGCAAATATCCCGAACTGTTGGCGCTGGTCGCCGACATGTCGGACGATGAAGTGTGGCGTCTAAATCGCGGCGGCCACGATCCGCACAAGGTGTTTGCAGCCTACGCGGCAGCCAACAAACACAAGGGCCAACCGACCGTGATCCTCGCCAAGACGGTGAAGGGTTACGGCATGGGCGAAGCGGGCGAAGCGCAGAATCCGTCGCACCAGCAGAAAAAAATGGGCGAGGATGCGCTGCGCAAATTCCGCGACCGCTTCAATATTCCTGTGACCGATGAGCAGTTGCAGCATCTGCCGTTCGTGCGTCCCACCGAAGACAGCCAGGAGATGAAATACCTGCGCGAGCGCGGCGCAGCAATGGGTTCGATCCCGGCGCGCAAGCCGGTCACTACCGCGTTGCAGATACCGGGATTGGACGCATTTGACGCTTTGCTAAAATCCAGCGAAAACCGCGAATTCTCCACCACCATGGCCTTCGTGCGCATGCTCGGCGTGCTGGTTAAAGACAAAAACATCGGCAAGCAAATCGTGCCTATCGTGCCGGACGAATCGCGCACTTTCGGCATGGAAGGCATGTTCCGTCAGCTCGGCATCTTCTCGCAAGTGGGTCAGCTGTACACGCCGCAGGACGCCGACCAGCTCATGTTCTACAAAGAATCCGTGTCGGGACAGATCCTGCAGGAAGGCATCAACGAAGCGGGCGGCATGGCCGATTGGATCGCAGCTGCTACCGCTTACGCCAATCACGGCGTGGCGATGATCCCGTTCTACATCTACTACTCGATGTTCGGTTTTCAGCGCATCGGCGACATGGTGTGGGCGGCGGGCGACTTGCGTGCGCGCGGCTTCCTCGTCGGCGGCACGGCGGGGCGCACTACGCTGAACGGCGAAGGCTTGCAACATCAGGACGGCCACAGCCACCTGATGGCCGCGACCATTCCCAACTGCGTGTCCTACGACCCTACCTTCGCGTATGAGCTGGCCGTGATCGTGCAGGACGGCATGCGCCGCATGTATCAGGATCAGGAGGACGTGTTCTATTACCTCACGGTGATGAACGAGAACTATACACACCCGGCCATGCCCAAGGGCGCGGAAGCGGGCATCCTCAAAGGTATGTACCAGTTCAGCGCAAGTAAAGCCAAAGCGAAAGCCCGTGTGCAACTGCTTGGCAGCGGCACCATCCTGCGCGAAGTGATTGCCGCCGGAGAATTGCTGGAGAAGGATTTCGGCATCGCCGCCGACGTGTGGAGCGTGACCAGCTTCAACGAGCTACGCCGCGAAGGTATCGACTGCGAACGCTGGAACACGCTGCATCCCGAAGCCAAGGCGCGCACGAGTTACGTCGAGCAATGTCTGGACGCGAAGACTCCTGTCATCGCCGCCACCGACTACATCCGTTCCTATGCGGACCAGATTCGCCCCTTCATCAAAGCGCGTTACAAGACTTTGGGTACGGACGGTTTCGGCCGCTCGGATACCCGCAAGAAATTGCGCGGCTTTTTCGAGGTGGATCGTCACTACGTCGCCATTGCCGCATTGAAGGCACTGGCCGACGAAGGCACCATCGCGGCGAGCGAAGTAACAAAAGCGATCAAGCTGTACAAGATCAATCCTGACAAACCGAACCCGACAACGGTTTAAGGCAAGGGGAACAACGTGGCTGAAATCAAAAATGTATTAGTGCCGGACATCGGCAATTATAAAGATGTGCCGGTCATCGAAATCGCCGTCAAAGTCGGCGATGTGGTCAAGGCGGAGCAGGCTCTGCTGACGCTGGAAACCGACAAGGCGACGATGGATGTGCCTGCTCCGTTCGACGGCGTGGTGAAGGAGGTCAAGGTCAAGGCTGGCGACAAAGTATCTGAAGGTATGCTGATCGTGACGCTTGAGGCTAGCGGAAGTGTAACTCAAGCAACTCCGTCCGCTACAGCACCCGCCGCACCTGCCGCATCGACTCCTGCCCCTGCTGTCAAGCATGCGCCATCCGCCCCCGCAGCCGTTGCTCCGGCAGCAGCAGTATCCGGCAGCGCCCACGCCAGCCCGTCCATCCGCCGCTTCGCGCGCGAATTGGGCGTGAATCTGTCGCAAGTAAAAGGCAGCGGCGAAAAAGGTCGCGTCACCAAAGACGACGTGCAGAATTTCGTCAAGCAGTCACTGGCGCAGCCGCGCGGCGCGGCAGGCGGCAACGGTCTGCAAGTGCTGGAAATGCCGGTGGTGGATTTCGCCAAGTTCGGCGCGATCGAGTCCAAAGCACTGTCGCGCATCAAGAAGATATCCGGCGCGAACCTACACCGCAACTGGGTGACCATCCCGCACGTAACGCAGTTCGAGGAAGCCGACATCAGCGAAATGGAAGCCTTCCGCAAAGAACTGGGTGCGGAATACGCCAAACAGAACATCAAGATCACCCCGCTGGCCTTCATGCTCAAGGCCTGCGCAATCACGTTGAAACACTTCCCCGATTTCTGCGCTTCGCTCGATGCCAGCGGCGAAAATCTGATCGTGAAAAAATATATCCACATCGGTGTAGCGGTCGATACGCCGAATGGCCTGATGGTGCCGGTGATCCGCGACGTGGACCAGAAAGGCATCGTACAGCTGGCAAAGGAACTGGGCGAAGTCAGCGCCAAAGCGCGTGACCTCAAGATCACCGCCGCAGACATGCAGGGCGGCTGCTTCACCATCTCCAGCTTGGGCGGCATCGGCGGCACTTCGTTCACGCCTATCATCAACGCGCCCGAAGTGGCGATCCTCGGCGTATCGCGCTCCAGCATGAAGCCCGTGTGGAAAGACGGCGAATTCGTGCCGCGCCTGATGCTGCCGCTGTCGCTGTCCTACGATCACCGCGTGATCGACGGCGCAGCTGGTGCGCGCTTCACCACCTACCTCGCGCATGTGCTGTCCGACATGCGCCGTCTTGCACTCTAAAGGAGATAAACATGGCCGTTCATATCAACCATCTCGCCGTCTGGGTCGCCGCCGCAATTTATTTCGTCATCGGCGGGTTGTGGTATGCCCCGTTTTTATTCGGCAAACAGTGGATAGCGCTCAACCGCATGAGCGATGAAGCACGCCTCGCCAATCTCAAAGCCAAAGGCGGCATGATCGTATTTCTCGGGCTCTCGTTCGTGGGCGGCGTCATTTCCATTTATGCGCTGGCTTGCCTGTTGTCCGCCATGTCGGTTACATCGATATCCGGGGGGGCGCTGACTGGCCTGACCATCAGCTGGGCGCTCTATTTCATCCCGACCTATATCTCCAATCTGTTTGCCATGCGCCCATTCCGCCTCACCTTGATCGACGGGGGCTACGTCGTGCTGGCGCTGACCATCGCTGGCGCGATTTTGCCCGCACTGACCACAAGCGCATGACAGCACCTATCGGCATTCTCGGCGGCACGTTTGATCCTATCCACAACGGGCATTTGCGCATGGCCGTAGAAGCGCAGGAACAGTGCGGCTTGAACGAAATACATTTCATTCCCAGCGGCACGCCGCCGCACCGGAGCGCACCCCATGCCAGCGCAACGGACCGCCTGCACATGGTGCAGCTGGCCGTGCATAACAACCATGCGTTCATCGCGGATCAGCGTGAGACCTACCGCACCGATGCGTGCTACACCGTGGACACGCTGATAGCGCTGCGCGGAGAACTGGGGTCGCAGCAACCGTTGTGCCTGCTGCTCGGCAGCGATGCTTTTGTGCAATTGCACACTTGGAATAGATGGCAACAGCTGTTCGAGCTGGCGCATATCGTCGTCATGCAGCGTCCGGGACAGCCCTTGGGCAATATGCTGGCGAAGTCCGACCCGACTTTACTAAAGGAGTATTCTGCGCGCTTGGCACCTTCACCCAAAGCGCTGCACGAAAGTCCTGCCGGCCACATCGTGGTGCTGAACATTCCCGCTCTCGAAATTTCATCCACGGACATTCGCTGGCGTTGCGTGGAAGGCAAAAATATCCATTACCTCGTACCCGACACTGTCGCCCATTTCATTCAAAACAACCCGTACACCACATGTTAACTGCCGATCAAAAAACTCAAATCGTCGTCTCTGCTCTGGAAGACATCAAAGCCGTCGACATCACCATCATCGACACCGGCAAACGCAGCCCGCTGTTCGAACGCATGGTCATCGCCAGCGGCCAGTCCAACCGCCAGACCAAAGCGCTCGCCGACAACGTGGTTAAAAAGCTGCAAGAGGCCGGAGAAGAAATCCTCAGCACCGAAGGCGAAAAAGGCGGCGAGTGGGTGCTGGTCGATCTGGGCGATGTGCTGGTGCATGTGATGCAACCGGCGGTACGCGCCTACTACAACCTCGAAGAACTCTGGGGTGCCGCACCGCGCACCATTTCAGCCCCCGCAAAATGAAATTATTCATTCTGGCTGTCGGCAACAAAATGCCGGAATGGATCACCCAAGGCTTCAACGAATACACCAAGCGCATGCCGCGCGAAGCCACTATCTCACTCATCGAAATCAAGCCGGAGCCGCGCACCACGGGCAAGAGCGTGCCCCAGATCATGGAGGCCGAAGCTCAGCGTATCGACGCGGCTCTGCCCAAGGATGTCACCCGCATCGTGCTGGATGAACGCGGCGCGCATTCCACCACCAAACAATTGTCGCAAAAGATGCAGGAATGGATGGGCGGCGGGCGCGATGTCGCGTTCGTCATCGGCGGCGCGGACGGCCTGCACGAATCCGTGCGCGGCAGTGCGCACCAGTTGCTGGCCCTGTCCGCACTGACCCTGCCCCACGGCATGGTGCGCGTTCTACTTGCAGAACAGTTGTATCGGGCCTACAGCTTGTTGCACAATCACCCCTACCATAGGGAATAAACATGAATATCAGACACCGCCGCATCTACCTCTGTTCGCAAAGTCCGCGCCGCCGTGAGCTGCTCAAGCAGATCGGCGTGAATTACGAGATGTTGTTATTGCGCAACGATCCGCGCCGCAACGTCAGCGTGGATGAGACACCCGCAGAGAACGAGATTCCGGTGGATTACGTGCAGCGTATCTGCCGAGCCAAAGCCGTTGCGGGCTGGGATGCCATGCTCTACCGCAATCTGCCGCCCTTCCCCGTGCTCGCCGCCGATACTACCGTGACTATCGACGACAAGATCATCGGCAAGCCGCGCGACAACGCCGATGCCGCCGACATTTTGCGCTCCCTGTCCGGCCGCCAGCATCAGGTGTTGACCGCTGTCGCCGTGTGCTTTGAAGAGCGCACCGAAATGCGCCTTTCCACCACCAACGTGACCTTCGCCAGACTCGACGATGAGCGCATCCGCCGCTATCTGCTCAGCAATGAGGCGCACGACAAAGCGGGTGCCTATGGCATTCAGGGCTATGCGGGCGCTTTCGTCGAACGCATCGAGGGCAGTTACACCGGAGTGATGGGGCTGCCGCTTTCCGAGACAGTCGAGTTACTGAGAATGTTCGGCTACCCCGCGCCGTAAAAGTGCGCCTGCCTATTTGCTATTCGGCTCACCAAATATTCACAGGGACTTGAAATGAGCGATGAAATTCTGATCAACGTCACGCCGCAGGAAACGCGCGTCTCCATTTTGAATCAAGGTGTAGTACAGGAACTGCATATTGAGCGCGACAGCCATCGCGGCATGGTGAGCAATGTGTATTTGGGCCGTGTGAAACGCGTTCTGCCCGGCATGCAATCCGCGTTCATCGACATTGGCTGGGAGCGTTCCGCGTTTTTGCATGTCGCGGATATTTGGGAGAACAGCAACAACGGCGAACCCGCCAAACCTATCGAGAAGGTATTGTTCGAAGGCCAGTCGCTGCTGGTGCAGGTCATCAAGGATCCCATCGGCACCAAAGGGGCGAGGCTCTCCACGCAGATCAGCATCGCCGGACGCCTGCTAGTCTATCTGCCGCAGGAAACGCATATCGGCGTCTCGCAACGCATCGAAAGCGAAGAAGAGCGCGAGTTGCTGCGCGCCAAATTACAACAGGTGCTACCTGCCGACCACAGCGGCGGGTACATCATCCGCACGCTGGCCGAATCATCCACAGACATCGACTTCAACGCCGACGTCGCTTATCTCGACAAGCTTTGGCATAACTTGCAGCAGCAAGTAACTCAAAAAACCGCACCCGCGTTGATTTACGAAGAGCTGAACCTTAGCCTGCGCGTGCTGCGCGATTTCGTGAGCGAAGAGACCACACGCGTGCTGATCGATTCACGCGAAACGCATGAACGCATGAGGGCATTTGCCGGCGACTACATCGCCGCCGCCGTACCGAAACTGAGCCACTATATCGGTGAAAGACCGCTGTTCGACCTGTACGGGGTCGAAGAGGAGATCGAGCGCGCGCTGTCGCGGCGCGTGGACTTGAAATCGGGCGGCTATCTCATCATCGACCAGACCGAAGCACTCACCACGGTTGACGTGAATACCGGCGGCTTCGTCGGCGGGCGCACTTTCGACGACACCATCTTCAAAACCAATCTGGAAGCCGCTCAAGTCATCGCGCGGCAATTGCGCCTGCGCAATCTGGGGGGCATCATCATCTGCGACTTCATCGACATGGATACCGCAGAACACCGTGATGCCGTGATGGAAGAATTCAAGAAAATGCTCGCGCGCGACCGCACGCGCATCACCGTAAGCGGATTTTCCGCGCTCGGCCTGGTGGAAATGACGCGCAAGCGCACGCGCGAAAGTCTGGCGCATGTGTTGTGCGAGACCTGCCCCACCTGTCAGGGCCGAGGTGAAGTTAAAACCGCCCAAACCATCTGTTTCGAGATCATGCGCGATATTTTGCGCGAAGCGCGCCAGTTCAACGCGCGCGAATTCCGCATCCTCGCCTCACAACCCGTCATCGACCTGTTTCTCGACGAGGAATCGCAAAGTCTGGCGCAACTTTCCGACTTTATCGGCAAAAACGTTTCCCTACAGGTTGAGACGACTTATTCGCAAGAACAATACGATGTCATCCTGATGTAGGGGGTGGCGCGTTATCCCCGACGGTCTACTAGACTACTCATCGAACCGACGAGCGCATCAAGGCTCGGGCAAACTCAACATCATCAACGTGAATGGCGAAACCGATCCGTCCAAGCTGGAAAATCTGGAAAGCTTGCTCCCCAACTGCTACTCCTCCGAGCCCAACGCTTTTAACAGCAACTTCGCGGCTAACCCCAACAACAGCACTGCAAATAATTTGCGCAGCACTGCTACGTTCGTGCGGTGTGCTGTTTTTGCGCCTAGGGGAGCGGTGATGACGCTGACGAGGGCACACCCCAGCATGGCTGGCAGATAGACATAGCCCAAGCTTGAGGGCGGCAGGTTGGCCGCGTGCAGACCCGTTACGATATAGCCTATGCTGCCGCCCACGGCAATTGGAAAACCGATGGCCGAGGCGGTGCCGATGGCTTTGCGTATCGGCACATTGCACCAGAGAAGGAAGGGCACAGTCAGTGTGCCGCCGCCAACCGAGACCAGCGTGCTGATGCATCCGGTGACAGTCCCCACGAAGGTCATGCCCATAATGCCGGGCAGTTGACGCGCGGCATGCGGCCGGATGTCGAGCAGAATTTGCATTGCCGCGAAGCACATGAACAGCGCGAAAAAAATAGTCAGGAATAATGGCGGAATGCTCGCGGCGACCAGTGAACCGATGACTGTGCCGAACAGAATTCCGGGGCTGATGCCGAATACGACGCGCCAGCTCACCGCGCCGTGTTGGTCGTGCTTGTGCGTGCTGGCGATAGAGGTGAACAGGATGACGGCCATCGCACTGCCCAGCGCGAGATGCATGGTGTGTTCAGAGGGAAAATGCTGCGCCTCGAACAGCATCAGCAACACGGGAACCAGCACCGTGCCGCCGCCGATGCCGAACATGCCGCCGAGAAATCCGGCGGCCGCGCCCAGCACCAGATACGCCGCGATCCATTCCATCATTCATGTACCAAACAGGTAGTGATGAACTTCCATTCGGCAGGATCGAGCGGGGTGATGGAGAGACGGTTGCCGCGTTGCAGGGTGCGCATGTTTGCCAGTTCGGGATGTTGGCGCAATTCGTCGAGCGCAATAAGCGCGATCTTCTTTACCAGTTGCACGTCCACATTGAACCAGCGCGGCGTTTCATGCGTGGCCTTGGGGTCGTAGTATTTGCTTGTCGGATCGAACTGCGTGGTGTCGGGATAAGCGAGCGCGCAAACTTTGGCGATACCTGCGATGCCCGGTTGTTTGCAATTGGAATGGTAAAACAGTACGCCGTCGCCGATGCCCATCTGGTTGCGCATGAAATTGCGCGCCTGATAGTTGCGCACGCCGTACCACGCTACGCTTTGATCCGGCAATGCCGCGAGGTCGTCGATGCTGCAATCGGTGGGTTCGGATTTCATCAGCCAATAGCGCATACTCATTCCCCAAAAGAAAAGTGCGACCCCGAAAGATCGCACTGGAATAAAGTCCCCGCCTGTGCCGTTGACTCAATGTCTTGAACCTGGGTTCAAGTGGGTCGGCTCCCGGTTACATCAGGTGCATCCGCGGGGGACGCTCACAACAGTAACTTAAATGGGGCGCAACCTAAGCGTTAGCTCATTGGTTCAAAGAATTATGAATCTGACGAACACCGCAGGGACAAACCTAAAACAACTTATCCTGATCCGCTAAAGCCGCATCGATAGTTGCCTGCATAGTTTGCATTCTACGCTTGTATTCGCCCATATCAACCCCGCTGCCTAGTCGGGTAGAAAGAAACTCGTGAGCGATATTGAGCGCGGCCATAATGGCGATGCGCTCCACCGAAGCGATCTTTCCCGCGTCGCGAATTTCCACCATCTTTTTATCGAGATACGCTGCCGCTTCGAGCAGCTCCGCTTTTTCATCTTCCGGGCACGCGACGCGAAACTCGCGGTCAAGTATCTTTACGTCCAGCGCATGTACTTTGTTGCCGCTCATATTTTTTCTTCGGGAAGTTTGGACAGGATTTGCTCTAAACGCGTTTTGGCGCCGTTGATCTTATCCTCGTTCTGGCGGGCATGGCTGAGCGCTTCAGCGATATCTTGACGCATCTGATGGTTCTCGGCGCGCATGCGCTTGGTCAATTGCACCAATTGAGCGAGTTTGTTCTCTAATATGTTCAGTTCACCTTGCATGGCGCGCACTATAGTTTAAAAAATCCTGCCGAGTCAAACGGTAACAATGGATTGTGCAAGTATTTTGGCGAACAAAGAGACTTCGGCGCGACTCTGCTACAATGCACTCCGCTTCAAGGTGCTGCCTGACTAGCGTCAGACAGTTAAACGGGAAACAGGTGAAGTGCCTGTGCTGCCCCCGCAACGGTAAGCAAGTGTGGATTTCCAATAGGCCACTGTGAGCGATCATGGGAAGGCGGAAAATCAAAACTTGTGAGCCCGGATACCGGCCAGGGAGCGAAAACAAACAAAAGAGATGATGCGGGTGGCACATCAGGACAATTCGCGACAACTTACCCGTTCGCGTTCCGCTTTTCCCGCCCCCATCTCTCTTGATATTTTTCGTTCCAACAGGAACGCTTGAAAATTTTCAGGAGCACCCCAGATGAAATTCGAACTTTCAGCCGCTGCGCAAGCATGACAGAGCCTATCCCGTCTGCCGACGAGCGTCACCGCGTCCGCACGCAACGCCACAAGGAAGTGGTGGATGCAAAGATAGCCCGCGCCACCGAAAAACGCGGCGTGGTGCTGGTGCATACCGGCAACGGCAAGGGCAAGAGTACTGCGGCCTTCGGCATGATCGCCCGCGCCCTCGGGCACGGCATGCGCGTCGGCGTGGTGCAGTTCATCAAGGGCAGCTTTTCCACTGGCGAGGAGACTTTCTTCCGCCGCTTTCCCGAGATCGAGTACCACGTGATGGGCGACGGCTTTACCTGGGAAACCCAGAACAAGCAGCGCGACATCGCCTCGGCGCAGGCCGCATGGGAAGTCGCTTGCGCGATGCTGCGCAATCCTGACATCGCGCTGGTGGTGCTGGACGAAATCAACATCGCACTCAAATACCATTATCTGGAAGTCGAGCAGGTGCTGGAGGCATTGCGCAGCCGCCCCGCGATGCAGCATGTGGTGCTGACCGGGCGCGCCGCACCCGATGCGCTCATCGAATTTGCCGATACCGTGACCGAGATGCGTATGCTCAAGCATGCATTTGCGGCAGGCATAAGCGCTCAGGAGGGCATTGAACTGTGAGCACCGTACGCCATTGCCCTGCCCTGTTAATCGCCGCCCCCGCCTCCGGTCAGGGCAAAACCACCGTCACCGCCGCGCTTGCCGCCTATCACCGCAGTCAGGGGCGGCGCGTGCGCGTATTCAAGACCGGGCCGGATTTCCTCGATCCGATGATTCTGGAACGCGCATCGGGCAACCCGGTTTATCAGCTTGACCTGTGGATGGGCGGCGAGGCGCATTGCCGCGAATTGCTTTACCGGGCCGCAGCGGATGCCGACCTGATACTCGTCGAGGGCGTGATGGGCATGTTCGACGGCACGCCCTCCAGCGCCGATCTGGCTGAAGTGTTCGACATTCCGGTGCTGGCGGTGATAGACGCGAGCGCGATGGCGCAGACCTTTGGCGCAATCGCGTACGGGCTGATGCATTACCGCCCGAACCTTGCATTCTTCGGCGTGTTGGCCAACCGCGTCGCGAGCGCCAATCATGCCGACATGCTCGGTGAAAGCCTGCCGGGCGACATACGCCACTTCGGCACGCTGCCGCGCGAAGCTGAACTGAGCCTGCCGGATCGCCACCTCGGGCTGGTGCAAGCGCAGGAAATCGCCGATCTCGACCAACGCATCGCGCATGCCGCAGACAAGCTGGCGCAACAAAGCTGTGTTGCCCTGCCTGAACCTGTCGCCTTCTCGTCGGCTCATGCTGCCGAGCCTCGGCGCAGCCTCGCGGGTGTCAAAATCGCGGTAGCGCGCGATGCGGCATTCTCGTTCCTGTATCACGCGAACCTCGATGTGCTGCGCGCGTTGGGTGCCGAGCTTACCTTCTTCTCCCCGCTGACGGACACGCAGCTGCCCGCTGCCGACAGCCTGTATCTGCCCGGCGGCTACCCGGAACTCCATCTGCAACAACTGCAAGACAATATCGCGATGCGCGACACGATACGCGCGCACCATGCCTCGAATAAACCCATCTTTGCCGAATGCGGCGGCATGCTCTATCTGCTCAAATCCTTGACCGACGCACAGGGAAACCGTGCCGAGATGGCGGGAATATTGCCGGGGCATGCGGTGATGCAAAAAAAACGCGTCAATCTCGGCATGCACAGCGTGACGCTACCGGAAGGAGAATTTCGCGGCCATACCTTTCATCATTCCATGATGGAAATACCAACCGCACCGATTGCGCTGACCACGCCGATGCGCGCGCGCGGCAAGTCCGAGGCCGTATATCGCATCGGCAACTTGCACGCCTCTTATTTGCATTATTATCTGCCCTCGAATCCGGGGGCCGCCGCCCATTTTTTCACCCCGTAACGCATTATTAAATTCACTAACAGATTCACTAACAAAAGGAGAACATCATGCATATCGAACCCGGAATCATCGCTCAAGCCAAGGTCATGGCTGCCAACGTAGGCGCGGCTGGAGTACTGCTTGCCTATGCGAAAAACCTGATCAAGAACCCGACAGACATCGTGCGCATGCTGGTGGCAGCGGTATTTTTCTCACTGTTCATGCAGGCTTTTCACGTTCAGGTGGGGCCGTCCGAGTTGCACTTCGTCGGAGCGATGGTGATTTATCTGACACTGGGTTTTGTGCCCACGTTGATCGGGTTCGCGGTGGGCCTGCTGTTGCAGGGCGTGTTGTTCGAGCCGCTGGATCTGCCGCACCTGGCCGTGAACAGCCTGTCGCTAATCGTGCCGCTAATCGGCGTGCATTACACGCTGGGCCGCAAACTGCGCGAGCAGGACAGCGTCATCACCTGGAAAAATATCCTCAAGCTGGATGCCGCGTATTACAGCGGCGTCACCGTGATGGTGGGCTTCTGGCTGGCGATGAGCAACGTGGCAACATCATTCAGCGCATGGGCTGCTTTCGCCTCATCCTATCTGGTGCTGGTCGCCTGCGAACCGCTGCTGACCTACGCCGCATTGCGTTTGCTCAAGCGCCATGAGGGCAGCAAAATCGTCGACATCTGCTTTGCGGTTAAGCCGCTCAAGCTGGCCTGATGGGCACAGTTTGGTTCGTCGGGGCCGGGCCGGGTGATCCCGACCTCCTCACGGTCAAGGGACGTCGCCTGATCGAGTCGGCTGGCGCGATCCTATATGCCGGCTCGCTGGTCGATCAGGCCGCGACGCTTTATGCCTCCGAGGGCTGCGCCGTGCGCGACTCCAAGGACATGACGCTGGAAGAGATCAGCGCATGGCTGATCGCTCATGCCGCGCACGGCGATGTGGTGCGTTTGCAGACCGGCGATCCCGGCCTGTATGGCGCGCTGGTCGAGATGGGGCGTGCGCTGGATGCGGCAGGCGTCGAGTGGAGTGTGGTGCCGGGTGTATCCTCGGCGATGGCTTCCGCCGCTGCCGCGTGCGAGACGCTGACGTTGCCAGAAGTCACGCAAACCGTGATTCTCACAAGAGTGGCAGGGCGCACGCCGATGCCCCCCGGCGAAGACTTGGAAGCGCTGGCATCGCATCACTGCACGCTGTGCATCTATCTGTCGATCACGCTGTTGCACGAAGTTCAGCGCGCGCTGCGCGCCGCAGGCTGGGCAGAGGATGCGCCCATCGTGGTGGTGCAAAAAGCCAGCTGGCCGGGCGAGGAAAAAATCGTGCGCGGCACGCTGGCCGACATCAAGCGTCGCTGTCAGGACGAGAAAATCGGCTCACAGGCGATGATCATCGCCAGCCCCGCAATCGGCGCGCGCCACTGGGAAACAGTCGCGCGTTCTAAACTTTACGATCCGGAATTTTCCCATCGCTTCCGCCGCGCAAAAAAGGATGCAGCATGAATCAAACAGTTTTATTGGTCGGCCACGGTTCACGCCAAAATGACGGCAACGAAGAGATACTGCGTTTTGCCGAAACCTGGCGCGCCCGGCACGAAGACACGAATGTCGAGGTGTGCTTCATCGAGCACGGCAAGGTGCTAATGAGCGAGGGGCTGGACAAGGCCGCTGCCAGAGGCAAACAAGTCATCGTCGTGCCGCTGATTCTGAATGCGGCAGGCCACGTCAAAATGGACATTCCGCAAGCGGTTGATGCCGCACGCACACGCCACCCCGGCATCAAGTTTGTCAGCACCCCTCCGATAGGCATGGGGCGCGAGATTCACGCGCTACTCCGGCAGCGCATCGATCAGCTGCTGAAAGAACTGGCCGCACCCGATCCGCGCACCACCGGCCTCATCCTGCTCGGACGCGGCTCGTCTGATGCGGGCGCAAACGGCGAAATCACCAAGATGGCGCGATGGGTGTTCGAGGACATGCAGCATGATCTGGTGGACA
The DNA here is from genome assembly GCA_009773615.1 of Gallionellaceae bacterium. GTDB lineage: Bacteria > Pseudomonadota > Gammaproteobacteria > Burkholderiales > Gallionellaceae > PALSA-1006. The sequence goes on along the minus strand of WSYA01000001.1, from coordinate 13,458 downwards.
TAGCCTTCACCGGCATCACGCTGCCGCGCCTGGAAACCGTAGTGCAGCGCCAGGTAAAACTCGGCATGACGCAGATCGTGATTCAGCCTATTTATCTTTTCACTGGCGTACTGATCGAACGTATCGAAAAGCAGGTCGAACGCCTGCGTCAGACCTATCCGCACATCGCCTTTGCGCTGGGCGGCTACTTCGGCTTCGACGAAGGCGTCCACAAGGTGGTCGATGCGCGTGTGCTTGGCCATGCGGAAAGTGCGCTGGACTGCGACGGCTGCAAATACCGTTTGGCTGCAACGCACGACCACCATCATCATGACCATGCGCATACAAGCTGAGAGGACACCGTGAATAACATCGTTACCGAACAACTCACCGCCGCCGGCGCTGCCATCGAGCACGACTCCTTCGCCATCATCGACCGCGAAGTGGCGCACCACGACTACACCGCCGAGCAATGGCCGCTGGTGCGGCGCATGATCCACGCCACTGCCGATTTCGAATTCAACGGCCTGACGCGCTTCCATCCCGATGCGATGCACGCCGGAATGGAAGCCGTGCTGCGTGGCCACACGACCTTCGTCGCCGATGTGGAAATGATCTGCGTCGGTTTATCCAAACCGCGTCTGGCTCACTTTGGTATCACGACACAGCAGTTTATTTCCGATGACGACGTGATTGCTCAGGCAAAAACAGAAGGCACCACGCGCGCCGTGCAAGCCATGCGCAAGGCGCATCGCTTGGGATTTTTGAATGGCGCCATCGTCGGCATCGGCAACGCGCCCACCGCGCTGATCGAGGTAGTGCGCCTGATCAATGAAGAAGGTGTTAGGCCGGCACTGGTGATCGGCATGCCGGTAGGTTTTGTCTCGGCAGCCGAATCCAAGGATTTGCTGGCCGCGCAAAACACCGTGCCCTGGGTAATCACCGCCGGCAGAAAAGGTGGCTCCACGCTGGTCGTGGCCGCGCTCCATGCCGTGCTGTCACTGGCGGAAGCGCGCCAGTACGAAGAAAAGTCCAACTGAATGAGCGAACCCGACGCACCGCAGAAAATCCGCAAAGGCGATGTCAAACGCCAGCGCGGCAATCGCACCGGTTTTAGCACCGGCGCGAATTCTGCTGCTGCGGCGCGGGCGGCGACGCTGGGTCTGGTCGAGGGTCGCGTGCCGGAACAGGTCGAGTGCCTGCTGCCGAACGGACAGCGCGTCATGTTCAACATCGTCGACGGACATGTGAGTGACCCGCTGGCGCATGCGGTGAGCATCAAGGATGCGGGCGATGACCCGGATGCAACCAACGGTGCTCATCTCACCGCCGACGTGCGCCGCATTCCCGGCGGTAACGGCATCGCACTCTTCGGCGGTGCGGGTATCGGCACCGTGACCAAGCCGGGGCTGGGGCTGGAAGTCGGCAACGCCGCGATCAATCCGGTGCCCTGCCGCAACATCATCGACAACGTGCGCGAGGCTGGCATGGCGGTACTCGAAGCGGGCGACGGCATCGAGGTCATCATCTCCGTACCCGGCGGCGATGAAATGGCAAAGAAAACACTCAATGCGCGGTTGGGCATACTCGGCGGAATTTCGATTCTTGGCACCACCGGCATCGTGCGGCCCTATTCGACGGCGGCGTTCCGCGCGAGCGTGGTGCAGGCTGTAGAAGTGGCGGCGGCCCAGGGACAAAAAAGCGTGGTATTCACCACCGGCGGGCGCACCGAGAAATGCGCCATGCGTGTCTTTAGCCAGCTCGACGAATCCTGTTTCGTGCAGATGGGGGACTTCGTCAAAGCCGCATTTCAGTCGGCGCTAAAAAATAAAATGGAACACATCATCGTCGGCGCCATGGTGGGCAAACTCACCAAGATCGCGCAAGGCTTGTCGGTCACCCATGCCTGGAAAGAAGAGGTGGATCGCGACCTGATCGCGGAGGCGGCCATCGAGATCGGCGCGCCCACGGAACTGGTGGAAGAAATCCGCGCCGCAGAGACCGCGCGCTTCGCCGCCGAGAAACTGGCAGCGATGGGATTGTCGGTCGCGCTGCACCGCGCGCTGGCGCAGCGTGCGCTGATCACCTTGCGCACGAAGTATCCCGGTCCCCACAAGCTGACCGTGCTCGCCTGCGATTTCGAGGGCAAGCCCATCGTGACACTGGACGAGGATGCGCATGGCTAAGAACTGCACAATCATCGGCATATTGGACGACGGCTGGAACGGCCTGTCCGATCAGGCGCGCGCAACGCTGTCCGCCGCTTCCTGCGTGATCGGCGCGGGACGCACGCTGGAGTTGGTTACCCCGCATATTGCCGCGCAGGCCAAACAACACGACATGGACGGCGCATTGCTGCACGTGCCGGAATGGATAACGGCGGCGTTGAATGAAGGGCGCAGCGTCGCGGTGCTCGCCACCGGCGATCCGCTGTGTCACGGCATCGCCAAGCTACTACTCGAAAAAGTGGGCGCGGAAAATATCGAGGTCTTGCCCACGCTGTCCACGGTGCAGCTCGCGTTTGCGCGTCTCGGCAAACCCTGGCAGCAGGCGCAGATCGTCTCGGTGCACAGCAAGGATGCGGGCGAATGGACTACAGGAGCCACACCGCAGCACGGCTTGTATGCGCTGGTGCGCGCCGTGGCGGAACAGGATTTGCTCGCGGCGTTCACCAGTCCTGAAAATAGTCCCGAGCGCATCGCGCGCGCCTTGCTCGCGGCTGGGTACGGCGGCGAATTGCGCTTGTCGGTAGCATCACGCCTGCTGCTGCCGGACGAAGCCGTCAGCGCGAACCTGACGCTGGATGAGGCGGCGTCGAGCAATTTTGCCGCGCCGAATATCGTGGTGATCGAACGCACCGCCACCCAACCTCGGCGCGCCGTGTTCGGTTTCGAAGACGCGGAGTTCGTGCAGCGCCACCCCGAAAAAGGTCTCATCACCAAGTTGGAAGTGCGCGCAGTATCGCTGGCCAAGCTCGGTCTGCATGACAGCAGCATCGTGTGGGACATCGGCGCGGGCTCCGGCTCGGTCGGCTTGGAGGCTTCGCGCATCGCACGGCGCGGCCATGTGTGGGCGATAGAGAAAAATGCGGCTGATGCGCAGAACGCGCGCGACAACGCGCAGATTCTGCGCGCGACCAACTACACACTGTGCGAGGGCAAAGCACCCGAGCAACTCGACAGCTGGCCCGACCCCGACGCGGTGTTCGTCGGCGGCTCGGGCGGCGAACTCGCCACGCTGATCCAGCTGATATTGTCCCGTTTGAAGCCGAATGGGCGACTGGTGATGAACTTCGTCACCATCGAAAATCTGGCGCTCGCCACGACGACCCTTGCGGCAGCAGGCGCGGCATGGGAAGTGGTGCAACTACAGGCGGCGCGCAGCCAACCGATACTCGACATGCACCGGCTCGCCGCACAGAACCCGGTGTGGATCGTCAGCGCAACAAGGAAAACAACAGTATGAGTACAAGCAAATACGGGCGACTGATCGGTGCCTCGCTGGGGCCCGGCGATCCAGACCTGATCACGCGCCGCGCATGGGCTGCCCTGAACGGCGGTGCGCGCTGGGCATATCCGGTGAAGAAAGCCGAAGAGACTTCGTACGCGCTGGAGATTGTGCGGCGCGGGGGACTGGAAATTCCGCACGATGCGGAGCCGCTGGTGTTCCCGATGACGCGCCAGGCCGAGCCGCTCGCGCGAGCATGGGCGCATGCCGCAGCGCGCACCGCCGCCATGCTGGCCGAAGGACGCGACGTGGTGTTTCTTGTGGAAGGCGATGCCTCGACCTACGCGACCTTTGCGCATCTGGCGCGCACGGTACGCGAGCTGGCACCCGGGGTCGAGATCGAAACCATCCCCGGCGTGTCGTCGTTCGCCGCTGCTGCCGCTCACCTCGGCGAACCTCTGGCCGGAGAGGACGACACGCTGGCGGTGATTCCCGCCGCCTATGGCATCGAGGTGATCGACCACCTGATCGACGAGTTCGATACGCTGGTGCTGCTCAAGGTCAAACCGCTGCTCGATGATGTGATCGCGCTGTTGGAACGGCGCGGCCTGCTGCACGAGGCCTGCCTGATCGAGAAAGTTGGCTCGCCGCACGAGCGCGTGGTGAGGGACGTATCCACCTTGCGCGGCGAAAAGATCGCCTACCTCTCGTTGATACTGGTGAGAAATCCTGGGCGCTTGCGCGGCGAATTGCAACGCGGTTGCCGCAAAAAAGTCGCAAGCAAAGCCTCTCAACCAACGTAAAAAATTATGAATCAATTTATATCTGTCCCCAGCGAACGCATCGCGGTTGTTTCCATCACGCGTCACGGCATCGCCCTTGCGGGTCGCGTCGTCGCCTGCCTGCCGGGTGCACGCCTGTTCGTTCCGGAAAAATTCCGCGCCGAGGGCGAGGCGGCAGCACCCGGCGCGGTCGCCTGCTATACCGGCAAGACCGGCGATCAAATCCCTGCCTTATTCGAACATTTCGATGGCATCGTCGCCATCGTTTCGCTCGGCGCGATGGTGCGCCTGATGGCACCGCATTTAAAAGACAAGGAACAAGACCCCGGCGTGGTGGTACTGGACGAGGCGGGGCGTTACGCGATCCCGGTGCTGGCCGGACATCTAGGCGGGGCGAATGCACTGGCAGGACATATCGCGCGCGAACTGGGTGCGCTGCCCGTGCTCACCACGGCATCGGATGCGCGCGAGACGCTGGCAGTAGATTTACTCGGGCGCGAACTGGGCTGGACTTTCGCCGCAACCAAACAAGTGGTCGTACGCACAAGCGCCGCCGTGGTGAACGATGATCCGGTGGCCGTGGTGCAGGAAGCGGGCAGCCGCGACTGGTGGACGCATCACGCCAATGGCCGCAGTAAGCCGCTGCCAGCCAACATCCAGCTGCTGACCAACATCGAAGATGTCGACCCGTCGCGTTACGGCGCGGTGTTGTGGATCACGCGACGAGCGACCGAAGCCTTGCCTAGCGCATTGCTTGACGCGATCCGCGACCGTTTAGTTGTCTATACCCCACCGCAGAACCCCACATGAAAGTGGCTCTGGGCATCGGTTGCGACCGCGACACACCCGTCGAGACCATCGCACAAGCCGTGGATGACGCGCTGCATCAGGCAGGGTTAACCGCTACCGATGTAGCTGCGGTAGCCAGCATCGATCTCAAGGCCGATGAAGCGGGACTACTGCAAATAGCGGCAGTTCGCGGCTGGCAAATAAAGTTTTATCAGGCGGCGGAGTTGTCCGAAGTTGCCGTCCCCAATCCATCCGAGGTGGTGCGCAAATACACCGGCACCTCATCGGTATCGGAGGCTGCGGCATTGCTAGCGGCGCAAGCCGACATGACTCAGTTGCTCGTCGAGAAATACAAACTGCGCGGCCCAGATGGCCGCAATGCAACCATCTCTATCGCAAGGATCACGCAATGAACACCAAAAAACAAACCGGAAAAATCATGCTGGTCGGCATCGGTCCCGGCAGCATCGAACACATGACTGCCCGAGCCCGTAGCGCAATCGCCGAGGCCGATGCAGTGATCGGCTACTCAACTTACATCAAACTAGTCGCTGATCTGCTGGATGGAAAGGAAGTGGTTAAGAAAGGCATGACCGAGGAGCTGGATCGCGCCGTGGATGCACTGGAGCGTGCGCGTGCAGGCAAGAAGGTGGCACTGATTTCTTCCGGCGACGTCGGCGTATACGGCATGGCCGGCCCGACTTACGAGGTGCTGTTTCAGGCGGGATGGACGCCGGATTCTGACATTGATGTGGAAATTGTGCCGGGCACCTCCGCGCTTAATTCCTGTGCGGCACTAGTCGGCGCGCCACTTACGCACGACTTCTGTGCGATCTCGCTGTCCGATCTACTCACCCCCTGGCCGACCATCGCAAAACGTCTGAACGCCGCGGCTGAAGCCGATTTTGTAACTGCGCTTTACAACCCGAAAAGCGGCCGCCGCACGCGCCAGATCGTCGAAGCACAAAGATTATTTCTGCATCGTCGCCGCCCGGACACGCCGGTGGCTATCGTCAAATCTGCCTACCGTCCGAAGCAACGTATCGAGTTCACCACGCTGGACAAGATGAGCGAGAGCGAAATCGGCATGCTCTCGACCGTGCTGATCGGCAACTCGAACACCTTCATGCGCGACGGCCTTATGGTCACCCCGCGCGGCTATGCCAACAAGTACGATGTCCAGAGCGGCGACGCGAAAGACGGCGAACGCGCCGGACGTTCGCTATCCACCGGGCTGACGGGCTGGTTGGAGACTCTGCACGCCAGCGACGAGTCGCCCGCACAGCTGGCCGCTCGCTACGGCCTGCCGCTGGATTACATCGTTGAACTCCTCGCCGAACCACTGGAACAGGAAAAAGCTGGTGACGCATCTGCCGATGAAAACGCCTGAAGAAAAATTGGCCAGCGGAGAGCATTTTTCGAACGGGGAGCGCGAAGCGCTTTACCGCGTCATCAATGAGCGCCGCGACATGCGTCACTTTTTGCGGGACTCTGTCGTCGAAGAGGCCGTGCTGCAACGCCTGCTGCAGGCTGCGCACAGCGCACCTTCGGTCGGACTGATGCAGCCCTGGCGCTTCATCCGCGTGCGCGATGCGGCGTTGCGCACGGCCATCGCAATGCTGGTAGATGGTGAACGTCAGCTGACAGCGCACGCCTTGGGCGAACGCGAAGCGGAATTCATGCACCTGAAGGTGGAAGGCCTGCGCGAATGCGCGGAGTTGCTGGTTGTCGTACTGGCTCCCGACGACGGCACCCTGTTCGGGCGGCGCACCATGCCTGATGAAATGGCGCTTTGTTCAGCCGCTTGCGCGATCCAGAACCTGTGGCTGGCGGCGCGCGCGGAAAATCTCGGCATGGGCTGGGTATCTCTGTTCGATCCCGCACAACTGGCAACATTGTTGAATTGCCCCGCCGGGGCAAAACCGATTGCGCTTCTGTGCCTTGGACCGGTAGCCGAATTCTATGCGCGCCCGATGCTGGAGCAGTTGAACTGGAGGCAGGGCAAGCCGCTGACAGTGATGCAAGACGGCTGGAGCACAATGTGCTGAACACCGCATTGATCATGGTCGCGTCCGTGCTGCTGGATCGCCTGCTGGGTGAGCCTCGCCGCTTTCATCCGCTGGCCGGTTTCGGCTGGCTGGCGCAACGGGTCGAAAAAATATTTTATGCTGGAACAGATGCAAAACCTGTCGCGCGCTACTTGCAAGGTAGCGCTGCGCTATGCACGCTGCTGATACCGCTCGCCGCACTCGCTGCGCTGCTGCAACAATCCGTGATTTTCGGCACGCTGTTTTCCATCGTGCTGCTGTATTTCGCCATCGCTCCGCGCAGCCTGAGCGAACATGCAGTGCGCGTGGCGGACGCTTTTTATGCCGGCGATTTGCCTGCGGCAAGACAGGCAGTGAGCATGATGGTTAGCCGCGATATCACACAGTTGGACGAAGAAGGTGTCGCTCGCGCCACGGTGGAATCGGTGCTGGAAAACGGCAACGATGCGATCTTCGCCGCGCTGTTCTGGTTCGCCGTCGCGGGTGCGCCCGGCGTGCTGCTGTACCGCTTGAGCAACACACTGGATGCAATGTGGGGCTACCGCAACGAGCGCTACAACTATTTCGGCTGGACTGCGGCACGCTTGGACGACGTGCTAAATTTCATTCCGGCGCGGCTGACCGCATTGAGCTACGCGCTGCTCGGCCACACGCGCAGCGCGCTGAATTGCTGGCGCGACCAAGCGCCTCTGTGGGACAGCCCGAATGCGGGGCCGGTGATGGCGGCAGGTGCGGGCGCACTGCAAGTGCAGCTGGGCGGCACAGCGGTCTATCACGGTCACGTGGAAAAGCGCCCGCAGCTTGGCTGCGGCAAAATGGCTGCGGCGGCGGACATCATGCGCGCCGTGCGGCTGGTGCAGCGCACTTTGTATCTGTGGTTAAGCGTGGTCGGCTTAGGCGCGTTGCTGATGGCGGGGTGGCGGCATTATGTTTGAACCAGATTGCACATTAAAGCCAATACCGTCCCTTCCCATGCAAGGGGGAGGAAATGCAGACAGCGGGATTGAACACACCCTGCTCGAACACGGCGGCAAAATCCGCGCTGCCGCGCAGCGTTACGGCATCCCCGAAAACGACTGGCTGGATTTATCCACCGGCATCAACCCCAACAGCTGGCCTGTTCCCGCCGTGCCGCAAGAAATATGGCAACGTCTGCCGCAAGACGATGACGAGCTGCATGCCGCCGCACAAAGCTATTACGGCACGACTGCATTACTGGCCGTCGCCGGATCGCAAGCCGCGATACAGGCGCTGCCGCGTTTGCGCGCGCCGTGTCGCGTGGCCGTCGTGACGCCCAGCTATGCCGAACACGCCCACTCATGGCAGCAGCACGGACACCAAGTCACTGCCCTGTCCGCCGCAGAAATTCTGCACATCGGTGACGACGTACAAGTGGTGCTCATCGTCAATCCCAACAATCCCAGCGGCAAATTATTCAGCCGCGACGAATTGCTGCACTTGCACGAACAGCTGGTCGCGCGCGGCGGCTGGCTGGTGGTGGACGAGGCTTTCATGGATGCCGCAACGGAACACAGCATTGCATCATTGAGCCCGCGCGAAGGACTGATCGTGCTGCGCTCTGTCGGAAAATTTTTTGGTTTGGCCGGAGCGCGCGCGGGTTTTGTGCTGGCGGAACAAAAGTTGCTCAACACACTCGCCGCGCTGCTGGGGCCGTGGCCGATTGCCGCACCGTCGCGTTATGTGACGACCCTCGCATTGCGCGACTTCACTTGGCAACAGGCAGCCCGTCATGCGCTGGATCAAGCCACGCAACGCTTGGCCGATTTGTTAACACAGCACGGCTTAGCGCCCGATGGCGGCTGCGCCTTGTTTCAATGGGTGCGCCGCGACGATGCCGCAAACGTGCATAAACAGCTCGCGCGACACGGCATACTCACGCGTTTGTTCGAAACACCGTCCAGCTTGCGCTTCGGCCTGCCGCGCGATGAAACAGAGTGGCAGAGGTTGGCTAATACGTTAAGCGAGCTGCGGAGATGACCGCTAAAACCGTGATGGTGCAAGGCACCACCTCCGATGCGGGCAAGAGCACGCTGGTCGCTGCGCTATGCCGCTGGCTGGTACGGCAGGGCGTGCGCGTCGCTCCGTTCAAACCGCAGAACATGGCGCTCAATAGCGCGGTAACCGACGACGGCGGCGAGATCGGGCGCGCGCAGGCGGTGCAGGCGCAGGCCGCGCGGCTCGCGCCGCACACCGACATGAACCCGGTGCTGCTCAAACCAAATAGCGATACCGGCGCGCAAGTCATCATCCACGGCCATGCCATCGGCAACATGGATGCGGTGAAATATCACGCGTACAAAAACACGGCGCGCGCAGCGGTGATGCTGTCGCATGCGCGCCTGTCGGCACTATATCAAGCAGTGGTGGTGGAAGGCGCGGGCAGCCCTGCCGAAATCAATTTGCGCGTGGGCGACATCGCCAACATGGGCTTCGCCGAGGCAGTCGATTGTCCGGTGATTTTGATCGCCGACATCGACCGTGGCGGCGTGTTCGCGCATCTGGTCGGCACGCTGGCGTTGCTTTCACCCACTGAACAAGCACGCGTGAAAGGCTTCGTCATCAACCGCTTTCGCGGCGATCTTGCGCTGTTGCAACCGGGGCTGGACTGGCTGGAGCAGCGCACGGGCAAGCCCGTGCTCGGTGTGTTGCCGTATCTGCACGGCCTGCATCTGGAAGCGGAAGATGCTGTGCCGCTCAATACCGATGAAATACATGAAGAGGGCAAGCTGCGAGTGATCGTGCCGCGCCTGCCGCACATCAGCAACCACACCGATTTCGATCCGCTGCGCTTGCATCCGCAGGTCGAGTTCAGTTTTATCGCGCCGGGCGATCCGATTCCGTGTGCCGATTTGATCGTTCTGCCGGGCAGCAAGTCGGTGCGTAGCGATCTGGACAGCCTGCGCCGCGCGGGATGGGAAACGTCCATCAACAAGCATCTGCGCTACGGCGGCAAGATCATCGGCATCTGCGGCGGCTTGCAGATGTTGGGCACCGCGATACACGACCCGCTGGGAATTGAAGGCGAAGCGGGCAGCAGCACGGGATTGGGTTTGCTGGAACTAAGCACCACGCTGGAGGCTGAAAAACAATTGCGCAACGTGCGCGGCACCTTGCTGTTGGAAGATGCGCCCGTGTCCGGTTATGAGATTCATGCGGGCATCTCCAGCGGCACCGCGCTGCAACACCCCGCACTGCAACTGGCGCAAGGCGCGGACGGCGCGATTTCTCCCGACGGACAAATCCTCGCCACCTACCTGCACGGCTTGTTTGACTCTACCGAAGCCTGCAACGCCTTGCTGCGATGGGCTGGGCTGCGCGAAGTGCAGACGCCGGATTACCGCGCGCGCTGCGAGGCGGACATTGACCGTTTGGCGGATGCGGTAGAGAGTCATCTGGATACGGCGAAGCTGCGTGATTTATTTCATTTGGGAGAAACACAATGCGTGAGTTAATTCTGGGCGGAGTGCGATCAGGCAAGAGCCGTTTAGCCGAGCAGCATGCCAACGATTCCGGCTTGGATGTGGTGTACGTGGCGACCGCGCAAGTGCGCGATGCCGAAATGCAGCAACGCATCGCGCATCATCAGGCGCGCCGTCCGGCACATTGGCAGGTGATCGAGGCTGGACAAAATCTGGCAGAGGTGTTGCAACAACAAGCCGCCGCCAATCGCTGCGTGCTGGTGGACTGCCTGACGCTGTGGCTTACGCAATTGCTGTGCGATACGGATGAGGCCGTGCTGAGCCGCGAGGTGGACGCCCTGTTGGCCCTACTGCCCGCCCTGCCCGGCCACATCATTTTGGTGAGCAACGAAACCAATATGGGCATCGTCCCAATGGGCGAATTGTCACGGAGTTATTGCGACGAAGCGGGACGCTTGCATCAGCAAGTGGGCGCTTTATGTGAACGTGTAATTTTGACCGTGGCCGGATTGCCACTGATCGTGAAAGGAAGTTAGAGATGGCAATGAATTGGATAAAACAACCCTGTGCAGCATTGAACGAAACCGCGCGCAGCGCCGCCCTGGCGCGCCAGGGGCAACTAACCAAACCGCCCGGCTCCTTGGGGCAACTGGAAGAACTGGCCGTACGACTCGCCGCGATGCAAGGCACCGAGCGCCCCGCCATCGACCATGCCGCCATCGCCATCTTCGCCGCCGACCACGGCGTCGCGGCAGAAAACGTCTCTGCCTTTCCGCAGGCAGTGACGGGCGAGATGGTAAAAAACTTCGCGCGCGGTGGCGCGGCGATCTGCGTGCTGGCGAAAACGCACAACGCAATATTGGAAGTAGTGAATCTAGGCACCGTCAACGATCCCGGCGAGTTGCCGAACGTCGTGCGCGCCGTCATCGCGCCCTCCACGGCGAACTTCGCTACAGAGCCCGCGATGAGCGCAGCGCAATTGGCACAGGCGTTACAAGCCGGACGCGACAGCGCAACGCGCGCGATCAACAACGGCGCGCAAGTTTACATCGGCGGCGAAATGGGCATCGCCAACACCACGTCCGCCGCCGCACTGAGCTGTGCGCTGCTCAAAGCGTCGCCCAAAGACTTGGCCGGGCCGGGAACCGGGCTCAACCATGCGGGCGTGGCGCACAAGATCACCGTGCTGGAGCGCGCGCTCGCGCTGCATGCCGAACATTTCGACAACCCGCTGGAATGCCTGCGCCGCGTGGGCGGCTTCGAAATCGCCGCACTCACCGGCGCTTACCTCGCCTGCGCGCAGCAAGGTTTGCCCGTGCTGGTAGACGGCTTCATCAGCACTGCTGCCGCCTTGGTCGCCGTGCGCATCGCACCGCAATGTTCGGACTGGTTCATCTACGCGCACAGCTCGGCGGAGCCGGGACATGCCAGATTGCTGCAAGAGTTGAATGCGAAGCCGTTGTTGAATCTGGGCATGCGCTTGGGAGAAGGCAGCGGTGCGGCGACGGCGCTGTCATTGCTGCGCACGGCTTGCGCGTTGCATAACGGGATGGCGACGTTTGCTGAGGCGGCGGTATCGGGGAAAATTTGATTTTTGCGGGGTAACCACCATCCCGTTCGTCCTGAGTGCCGCGCATAGCGCGGTGTATCGAAGGATGGGCGCAGCCCGCTGGTTTTGTAGGCTGGGTTGAGCGTAGCGATACCCAGCAAAATCAACATCAACACCGTCGGGGGTAGCCCGACAGCTAGTCACTTTCTTTTGCCCCTGCGTTGCTCGACTGGTCAGGCGGCTGCGGAACTCGCGCTACGCGCTCAGACAGTCCTCGCCGAAATCCCCTGACCAGCCTGCGCTACTCGGCGGCGCACAGGGGATGAAAAGCAACAATCTAATACTTTAAAATCGTAGGCTGGGCACGTTGTGCCCAGCCTACTTGGTTATTCAAACTCTTTGAAAAAATCGTGATTGATATCAAAAACAACTCTTGGAGTCAGCCCGAATTCGAGCTTTTCAAACATTGAAACCAACTTCTCACCATCGACCAATTCTATAGGCGGTACGCCGTCCCGAACGGCCTCATTTTTTGCATCTTGGGTAAACCGTCCAGTAGTGATGATTATCCCCTTATCTGCCCTCCCCGCCATTGCCCCCCTAAAGTCCCTTACCTTGTCTGTGGAAACGACCTCCTTGTATCTCTTAGACTGGAAAAGGACTTTGAAACTCATCAGCGGGTTCAATTCCAAAACGCCATATCCATCAATGCCCCCGTCTCCCGATTTTCCTGTAACTTTTACATGTGAAAATCCCGATTCACGAAGTAGCCGTTGGCATAGCCTCTCAAAACCCTCTGGTGGGAGCTGCTTCAAAATTTCAAGAACTTGCTCACGATAGTTTTCGTCTTCTACCTTTTCTTCTATTTCTTCATCTATTCCAAATGCTTTAGGTGTATCTGTTGAGGAAACGTCTTTTTTCTTATCGAAGATGTCATGTGTCCTAGAGAAGAATTCGCTTGGATTATCGAAGTCAATTAGTTCTGCGTAATTTGGATTGAGTGTCCAAACTCCTCGTTTCGTTGAATCAAGTACCCCGCCTTTAACCAGATAGAATCTGGCCCACGCAATTCGGTTTTTTACCGTAGAGCCACCATTCTTATTTCTTAACTCAAGTTCATCTTCAGAAATGTTATAGCGCTCAATAATCAGATCCGTAACCTCAGCGGGGTTACCTGAGCCCCCCAACTCCCGAAGAATCTCAATAATTGGAACAAAGTACTTTGAGAAATCGGGGCCTTTTATATGTTTTAGTGCTTTCTTTGCCATTTCAAATTTCCTTTATGAATATCGCGTATAACACCAATGTACCGGAGTTAAATTAATTGGTTCATCAGACTTTCCCGTGGGTAACCTGAGCCGGATACAGATCAAGGCCGCCGCAATGGAAATAGATGGCGATCTTGAAATGGTCACGGTTCCTGA
>WSYA01000033.1 GCA_009773615.1 Gallionellaceae bacterium | reverse complement strand
TTGGAAGGCGGCGCTAAATCGGTTTACTATCCAGTTTGAGGAACGGATGCCGCAGCATTAAGAAATTCCGTTTACACAAAATAAAAGACACCCTCCACTCTTCTAGTAGTTTTCATCCTAGATGTTGGCGATAACGCACGATGAGCCCTCCCGCCACCAACCTTTCATGAAGACTTATTATCCCGCCTAAGCGATTTGCTGCTTCTTTGGCTATCGACAGACCAAGACCACTGCCTTCACCAGAGGCATTCTGCAATCTGCAAAACGGATCGAATACATGATTGAACTCTTCGGGAGGTATCCCCATGCCGTTATCAACGATTTCAATAATGGCCGAGCTTGCATTAGTATAAAGATGCAATGTCACCTCACCGCCGCGAGGGGTGTATTTGATAGCATTGTCGAGTGCATTGCTTAAAATCAAACGTAGCGCATCGGCAGGTCCTTGCAGGACAATATTTTCTTTTTCATCCAAACCAAGGTCAATCTCTTTCGCTTCAGCACGCAATAAATATTCCGCAATGAGTTCACGCGCCATGACCGAGACGTTTACCTCGGCGCTCACTGGCTCACTCGTCTGTGTTTTAGCGAGGTTTAACAACTGCTCTGCCAACTGTCGCGTACGCTGAATACCTGCTTGCAATGACCGTAATCGTTCGTGCATCATTTCCAATGAAGTTGCGCTCGCCAAGTTTTCGGCTTGTATTGAAATGGCCGCGAGTGGGCTACGCAACTCATGCGCTGCATCAGCTACAAAGCGCCTTTGTTTTAACAGCAATTGATTAACTCTACTCAACAATCGGTTGATCGCCTGCACAAAAGGCGTAATCTCATCGGGCAGTTTTTCACCACTGATCGCCTGGGGTCGCTCTATTACTTGCTCATCCAGTTTATTTGCAAGCGCCGTAATCGGGGCGAGCTCCCGGCGCACGATACGATTGATCACCCAAACCAAAATGGGGAGCAACAGCAACAATGGGATGAGCGTGCGTAGCCCGCTATTGATCGCAATTTCATTTCGTGCCTCCGTCGGTTGAGCAACCACCGTGGTTTCTTCCGATTGCCGAGGCAATACAAAGATTCGCATCTGCTCTGTTTCGCCATCGACGGAATGCAAACCGGGCGTCCACTCGGGCTTTAACCAAGTTGGTGCGGCAGGTGAGGGCAAATGAAAAACCGACACACGCGAATCCGGATCGCTGATTCCGCCGATGTTAGATTCAATATTCTGAGCGACAAGAGAGGTACCCTTAGTAATATGACTGGCCGACAGAACGGCAATTTGCCTGAGCATGTCATCCTGCAGCTCTTTAGCTTCAAAATACGCGAAAGCAAATGAGGCCGCTGCCGCCAGCAAGCCCGCCACCAAAACAACACTGCCGATTCCTTTTGAAAGTTGGCGTTGCAAAGAATGTGTCACGCCGATTTCTCCACCATCCATCCTGCACCGCGAATATTTTTGATGACACCCGCGCCCAGCTTTTTACGAACAGCATGAATTAGAAAGTCGATTGCGTTGCTTTCCACTTCTTCATTCCAACCATAAATGCGCTCTTCCAGTTCGCCGCGTGCAAGTATTGCTCCGGGTCGAAGTAGTAGCGCATGGAGTAATGAAAATTCTTTGGCACTCAGCTGTACCACAGTTTGCCCACGAATAGCCTCGCGGCTAGAAGGGTCTAGTGTTACTGTGCCATTGCTCAATTGTGGCGTTGCCTGCCCACCTTTGCGACGAATCACAGCACGAAGCCTAGCTAACAACTCACTCACATCAAAAGGCTTAATCAAATAATCATCCGAGCCGTAGTCCAGCCCTTTGATTCGATCTTCTAAACTATCGCGAGCGGTGATAATAATCACGGGTACAGTGTCACCATTTTGTCGTAAGCGGCGCAACACTTCCAGCCCATCACGTTTCGGCAGTCCTAAATCAAGCAACACAGCTTGATGTTCACCAAGCGATAAAACGCTACTGGCTGCGTCGCCATCTTGCACCCAATCCACAGCATACGCGGCATCCCTTAGCGCGATGGAAACCGCCGCGCCTATCATTTGATCGTCTTCAACTAAAAGTATGCGCATAATTTTGTGTCGAAATTATTGTTAGTGTGCTTTTTTAGCAGCTTTATTTTCGAAAATAAATATGCAAGCCACAATAAATAAAAGCAATGTGATCGAAGCAGTATAACGGCTCAATGCTAAGCCGCCTGATGCGATCGGTTTATCAAGGTAGTCGCCAACCACAGCCCCCAGCGGACGCGTCAATATAAAGGCGGCCCAAAACAATAGGGTGTGAGAAATTTTAGTCCAGAAATAAGCTGCAACGACTAGCAAAAGTAAGCCAGCAAAAACAATTGCACCTCCTTCATAGCCCAGACCTGCGGTATCTGCCGTCCAATCGCCAAGCGCGGTCCCCAGAGTTTGCGAAAACATAATGGTTGTCCAATAAAATATTTCAGCCTTGGCTGAACTAATGGAAGCGACCGATACTGATCCAAGCGTGCGATGCCAAATGAAAAGCGATGCAATCAACAAGGAAAGGAGCAATGCCGTGCCTCCCGCATAACCAATTCCAAGTGAACGATCAGCGAAATCAGCTAATGTTGTTCCGACTGTTGTCGTCGCGATGATCGTGGCCCAATACTGAAATGGGTGAAACTCTTTTTCTTTAATCTGCGCAAAAACCGCTATGAAAAAAATGGCTGCAAAAATACCTGTCCCGAGCAAATAGCCCAAATTCATTGACATGGAAACTGCATCCCCGCCCGTTTCTCCCAGTGTGGTCGCTGCTATTTTGATAATCCAAAAAATCAGAGTGACTTCCGGTACCTTGGTTAAAGCTTGTTCAGTGCTGATGTTCATTGTGCCTCCAGTGTATTTTTTTGATTCACGGTTAAATAAACGACTAGCGCGATAATCGCGATTAAAAATGTGGCGTTTGTGAGCGCCCCCCCTAATGCCAAGCCGCCATTGGCTAATGGTTGCGATAGATAATCCGCGAATGAAGCCCCGAGTGGGCGCGTCAAAATGTAAGCCAACCAGAAAGTTAAAACGGAATTTACCTTGAAGCCGTAATGGGCAATCGCAACCAAGCCAATCATTCCTGCAAAGATAATTGTCGAAAGTGCATACCCCAACGTTAATGTTTCAGCCATCCAATCACCTGCTGCAGTGCCCAAAGCGAAAGTAAATAAAATCGCTAGCCAGTAAAATAGCTCTCTCTTGTGGGTCACGATTGAATTGATGGACAGTGTTTTTTCAAATTTGAACCAAATTGCAAAAGTCGCTAACAACGCTAACGAAAATGCCAACGAAGTGGCATCAAGTGCGACACCATAGTTGTCAACGAGACTGTCGGTAATGAGCGTGCCAATAACGCTGACCAACAGTACAACAGTCCAGTACAACCACGGCACATATTTTTTGCACCGAACCTGCATCACTAAAAATATTGCTAGCAGCGCACTTATGACCAGTGAGGTCGCTGTTAGCCCAAAATTAAAATCCATGTTTAGGTAATCTGCCGCTGTTTCTCCCACGGTGGTACACATAATTTTGACGAGCCAGAAGTATATAGTTACTGCTGGCACTTTATTTAACCTGTGGATTGCCGCTGAGCTCATAGATCATTACCCCCTTGCTGATTTCGCGGATACTCGCGTGCTTGCAAAGGTAGCGATGAAGAATTAGCTGAAAATTAGCAACAGTGAAAAGATATCGAAACGGAGTGAAAACGCCGCTTTATTTGATTGCAAGAATGAGAACTCCTGCTGCGACCATCGCAATACCCAACCAATCTTTAAGTGATGGATGCTCGCCAAGAAAAATATAGGCAAAGAGGGCGACTAGCACGAGGCTTAATTTATCGACTGGTGCGACCTTAGAGGCATCACCAATCTGCAGTGCGCGAAAGTAGCACACCCAAGATGCGCCGGTCGCTAGCCCGGACAACCCAAGGAATAGCCAAGTTTTGGATGACAATGAAAATGGATTGCTCCATTTTCCGGCTAACCATACAAAGATGGTTAAGACGACGATGATGATTGCCGTGCGGATAAGTGTTGCCAAGTCTGAATCTACGCCTTGAATGCCAATCTTGGCGAAGATTGCAGTAAGCGCCGCGAATACGGCTGACAGAAAAGCCCAATAAAACCAACTATTAGAGGTGTCCATACTTTGCTAAAAATTAAATCGACAGAGGGCAGGTTGCATTCTGAGCGCATGATGCAAATACATCAACCCAATGGAGGTTACTCATACTCGAAAAGATTATTAAGTGACCGCTCTGTCCACAAAGGTACCATAGTCGCTTGTTATTCTGGCATCCCAAATCGGTCGTTCTCCAGAGTTAACTTATCGAATTGCCGGGCTCTAATTCGGCTATTTCCATTGGTTTTAACATCTGACTATCTGCGCATCGCTGGCTCTCAATTCGCCGGAGGTGCCACCTTCACCACTTCCTCCAGCGTTGTCACCCCAGCGGCCACCTTTAATGCGCCCGAGATACGCAGCGGTTTCATGCCTTCGCGGCTGGCTTGTTCGCGCAGGGCGGCGACGTCGGTTTTGTCGGTGATGAGTTTGCGCAGTTCGGGGGTCATCAGCAGCAGTTCATAGATGCCGATACGTCCGCTGAAGCCGGTCATGCGGCATTCCAGGCAGCCTTCCGCGCTGTGCAGTTGCGCGGGGCGGCTCGGTTTCCACGGGGTGACGAGGTGGTCCCATAATTCGTTGTCGATGTCGCGCATCTCCTGCGGTTTTTTGCAGTGCGGGCACAGGGTGCGCACAAGGCGTTGCGCCATGATACCGAGCACGGTTGCGCTGATCATGTAGGGCGCGACCCCTAGATCGAGTAGGCGGGTGATGGCGGCAGGGGCATCGTTGGTGTGCAGCGTGGAAAGCACCAGATGGCCGGTGAGGGCGGCCTGGATAGCCATCTCTGCGGTTTCCAGATCGCGTATTTCGCCCACCATGATGATGTCGGGGTCTTGCCGCATCAGGGCGCGCACGCCGTCGGCGAAGCCCAAGTCGATGCCGTGCTGCACCTGCATCTGGTTGAACGCGGGCTCGATCATTTCGATCGGGTCTTCGATGGTGCAGACGTTCACCTCGGGTGTGGCGAGGTGTTTGAGCGTGGAATACAGCGTGGTGGTTTTACCGGAGCCCGTCGGCCCGGTGACGAGGATGATGCCGTTCGGGCGTTGCGTCATCTGCTGCCAGCGCGCGCCGTCTTCGTCGGAAAACCCCAGTTCGGAAAAGTCGCGCACCAATACTTCGGGGTCGAATATCCGCATCACCAATTTTTCGCCGAAAGCCGTGGGCAGGGTGGAGAGGCGCAGCTCGACTTCCTGTCCCCCGCTGGTGCGCGTCTTAATGCGGCCATCCTGCGGGCGGCGCTTTTCCATCACGTCCATGCGTCCGAGAATCTTGATGCGGCTGGTCATCGCGGTGATCACCGACATGGGCAGTTGATGCACTTGATGCAACACGCCGTCGATGCGGAAACGGATCATGCCGAATTCGCGGCGCGGCTCGATGTGAATGTCCGAGGTGCGCTGATCGAAGGCGTATTGCCACAGCCAGTCCACGATATGCACGATGTGTTGGTCGTTGGCGTCGAAGGTGCTTTTGGTTTTGCCCAGTTCCACCAGTTGTTCAAACGAAGCGCCGCCGGAGGTGTTGCCCGCGCTGCTTTGCGCGGCGCTCTTCACCGATTTCGCTAGATTGTAAAATTCGGCCAGATAGCGTTTGATGTCCAGCGGCGAAGAGACTACGCGGCGCACTTCCTTGCGCGAGATGTGTTTGACCACCTTTTCCCAATCGCGCAAGAACGGCTCGGCTGTGGCGACGACTACTTCGGTCGCCGTCATGTGCAGCGGCAGGATGAAAAAGCGCCCGGCATAGTCGTTGGACATCAAGTCGGTGACGCTGGAGAAGTCGATCTTCAGCGGGTCGATGTGCAGGTATTCTAGTCCCACTCGCTGCGCCAGCCATTCTGTGAGCGCTTCCAGCGTCAATGTCTTGTTGGGCGGTAGAGCCGATTTGAAAGCGCTCTCGGCGATCACGACCAAGGGGTGTAGCTCCAAACGTTGCAGTTTGTGTTTTGCGATGAGTGCATCGGCATCTTCGCGTGCGATCACTCCGTCAGCGACCAGCATGTTCAGCACTTCGGTCAGGTGCAGTTTATGTTCGGCGGCTTCGTGATGGGACATGTGCGATTCCTTGTTAGATGATGCTCTTACAGGCTTCAGCGCTATTTTGGTTCAACGGCTATGAGTATCTCTTTTCGGGCGGCTGATATCCTGAAACAGTTTCATTCTGCGCGCATCTATTTTCCCCGCCACGACGGCGGTCAGCAACGCGCAATTTGGCTCATGAGTGTGGCTGCAATTGTGGAAGCGGCATTGCCCGAGATAGGGCGCGAATTCGACGAAGCCTGATTCGATCTCACCCAGACTCAGGTGATGCAGACCGAACATCTGCACGCCGGGGCAGTCGATCAAATTGCTCTCGGTGTTGAGATGGTACAGGCGCGCATGGGTGGTGGTGTGTTTGCCGGAATCGAGCGCGGTGGAGATTTCGCGTGTGGCGGCGCGGGCTTCGGGCAGCAAGCTGTTGATGAGGGTGGACTTGCCCATGCCGGACTGCCCGACCAGTACGCTGGTATGTCCTTGCAGGAAGGGGCGCAGGGGTGCGGCATCTTGTAGGGCGGATAGCTCCAGCACACGATGGCCGATGGCGCGATACGGTGCAAGGGTTGCGCGGGCGGCATCGGCGGGCAGATCGCATTTATTCAGCACGATGAGCGTTTGCAGATTTTGATCGTGCGCGGCGATCAGGCAGCGCGCCACCAGCTCATCGCTGAACGCGGGTTCGACTGCCACGACGCAGATGATCTGCGTAACATTGGCCGCGATGATTTTTTGCCGGTAGGCATCCGAACGGTAGAGCAGGGAGCTGCGCGGAAGCGTACTTTCGATTACGCCCTGATCGGCGGAGCTGCGTTGAATTTCCACGCGGTCGCCGCAGGCTACTTCGCTTTTCTTGCCGCGCGGCACGCACTCCAGAATTTCTCCATCGGCCAGTTCAACCAGATAGTGGCGCCCGAAGGCGGCGGTGACTAGGCCGGCCTGTGTCAGCGGGGGGCTCAAAGCGAAGTTGCGCTCATGGTAGCTTGTAGTAGCGTTGATTCAAATACGCGCCCAGGTTTTGTTCGTCCTGCGCCGAGAGGTGGATGCCCGCGTTGCCGGCGCAGAAATTGATTTGTTTGATGAGCTGCGCGGCATTGCGTACTTTGTGATCGGGGCGCGTGAATACTTCGCTGCCGTCGCCTCCCACCATCTTGATGTGGCAGCTGTTGCACTGGTTCTGCTCGAACAACTTTTTACCCGTGTCTGCATTGCCAGCGGCAAACGGTGCCGCTTGCGCCGCGCTACCCACTAACAACAATAACAAAGCAATTTTTTTCATTTTGAGGTCTCCGATAAATGTTTGATGCGTTCTAATGCGGGCGGATGCGATTCGTAAAACGTGGCATACAGCGGATCGGGTGTCAGCGTCTTGGCGTTGTCCTGATAGAGTTTTACCAGAGCCGAGGCGAGATCGTGCGCGTCGGTCTGTGCTGCGGCGTAGGTGTCGGCCTCAAATTCGTGTTTGCGCGAATAGTATGAAGATAGCGGCTGCAGCAGGAAGCTGAACACCGGCAGTGTCATAAAGAATAGCAGCAACGCAAGTGAGGTGGACTGGCTATTGACGCCCAAGCCTTGATAGAACCACGGGGCTTGCATCAACTGCGCTAGCAGCCAAAGGAACGCCAGACTGACGGCAAAGGTGATGGCGATACGCTTCATTACATGGCGGTGTTTGAAGTGGCCGAGTTCGTGCGCCAGCACGGCATCCATTTCGGCGGGTGTCAGGCGTTGCAGCAGGGTGTCGAAAAACACGATACGTTTGGTTTTGCCGAAGCCGGTGAAGTAGGCATTGCCGTGGGTGCTGCGTTTGGAGCCGTCCATCACGAACAAGCCGCTGCTGGTGAATCCGCAGCGATTCAACAGCGCGGCTATGCGTTCCTTGGTCGCCTCGTCTTGCATAGGTTGAAACTTGTTGAACAGCGGCGCGATGAAGCTGGGATAGATGAACAGCAGCAGCAAGTTGAAGCTGACCCACACGCCCCACACGTACATCCACCAATAGCTGCCCATCTTTTCCATCAGCCACAATACGCCCAGCAATAGCGGTAGGCCGAGAATGGTGCCGAGCAGCAAGCCTTTCAGCGCATCCAGCAGGTATAAGCCCAGCGTCATCTTGTTGAAGCCGAAGCGGGCTTCGATGACAAAGGTGCTGTATAGGCCGAACGGGATTTCCAGAATCGAGCCGATCATCAGAGCGGCAACGATGATGCTCATGCCTTGCAGCAGCGTGTTGTCGAAGGTGGCGAGCGACCAGTCGCTGAGCAGCTGGATGCCGCCGCCCAGGGTGAAAGCCAGCAGCAATGCGGCTTCGAACGCGACGGAAAGCAACGAAAACCGGGTCTTGGCGCAGGTGTAGTCGGCGGCTTTTTGATGCGAGGCCAGATCGACTTTTTCGCGAAAGGCTGCGGGCACTTGATCGCGGTGGGCGCGGATATGCCGCAACTGGCGGCGAGCCAGCCAGAGCTTGGTGAACGTGCCGAGCAGCAGCGCGACAAGGAATAGGGTGGTGAACAAGGAAGTAGTCATCTAATAATTATCAAGTGCCAGCCAATGAGGTGTGCCGATGTGACACAATACGTGCCGCGAAAATCGATCAATTAACAAGGCGGCGAATTATGGCACAAAATCAAAATTACCTTATCTGGTTGGACATGGAGATGACGGGTCTCGTGCCGGAGACTGACCGCATCATCGAAGTGGCTATGGTCATCACCGACAACGATCTGAATACCATTGTGGAGGCACCTGTGCTGGTAGTGCATCAGCCGGACAGTGTGCTGGACGGAATGGATGCGTGGAATAAATCGGCGCATGGCAAGTCGGGGCTGATCGAGCGCGTCAAGGCGTCGACGCTGAGCGATGCGCAAGTCGAAGAGCAGTTTCTGGCTTTCCTTAAAGAGTACGTCCCTCACCGCGTATCGCCGATGTGCGGCAACTCCATCTGTCAGGACAGGCGTTTCATGGCGCGCTGGATGCCCAAGCTGGAGGATTATTTTCACTACCGCAATCTTGATGTGAGCACGCTGAAAGAGTTGGCCAGACGCTGGAAGCCGGAGATGGCGAAGGGCGTCAAGAAACACGGCAAGCATGAGGCACTGGCTGACATTTACGAATCCATCGACGAGATGAAGCATTACCGGGAGCATTTCATCAAGCTGTGATTGTTCGGGGCAGGCCCTATCGTATGGTGTTAAGGGGGAAGTACGGTGAGTGGAATAATCAGTAAATGGCACGGGCTGGGCGTTCAGGAAAAGCTGCATATCCTGATCCAAGGCTCGTTGATCATCCTGTTCTTCATCTCGATGGAATGGGTCATCGGCCGTTTTGAGGAGCATATCATGACCTCTGCCGAGGCACGCGCGGAAGAAACGGCAGATGGCTTGATCAACGGCATGAACATGTTGATGTTGACCGGCGCGATCACCAATCCGGACAACCGCAAGTTGCTGTTGAGCAAAATGCAGCAATCCGAAGGTATCAAGGAGCTGCGCATCGTTCGCGGCAAGAGCGTTATTGCCCAGTTCGGACCAGGCTTGCCGGGTGAGCATGCGCTTGATGACATGGATCGCGAGGTGCTGGAGACCGGCAAGGTGCGCTTCAAAAGAATCGACATCCCTAACGGTGCGCCTTTGCTCAGGGTGGTGGTGCCGTTCATCGCACTGGAGAGTTTCAGAGGCACGAATTGCATGTCCTGTCACGTTGCCGAGGTGGGCAGCGTGAATGGCGCGGCCAGTGTCACCATCGACCTCAGCAAGGATGAGGAGTTGCTTCAAAACATCAAGAGCTGGCTGTGGGCGGGACATATCGCCATTCAGATATTGCTGTCCATCATTATTTCATGGTTCGTGAGAGTGCTCATCGTCAAGAATATTGCCGAGCCGGTGAAAAAACTTCAGGCCGCGATGTCCGAAATTCACCGCGAAAATAATCTGTCTAAACGCGCCGATGTGGATGAGAACAACCCCGATATCGGCGAGATGGCGCGCACCTTCAATGCGCTCGTCGGGAATTTGGAGCATGCGACCGAGAGGCTGGAGTTGTTCGGAAAAATGTTCCACGGCAGCGGTGAGGCGATGTTGATCACGGATGCCCATAAAAACATCGTGGCCGTCAATCCCGCGTTCTCGGAAATCACCGGATATTCAGCGGAAGAAGTCATCGGCAAGGATCCAAACATATTGAGCTCGGGTAAACAGACCCCCGATTTTTATCAGACGATGTGGGTGAGTTTGAATGAGGCGGGGCAATGGAGTGGTGAAATTTGGAACCGGCGCAAGTCGGGCGAGGTCTATCCCGAATGGCTTTCCATCGGCGTGGTGAAAAACAGCAAGGGCGAGGTGATTAATTACATCTCGCTGTTTTCGGACATCACCGAGCGTAAGGCCGCCGAACAGAAGATCGAATTTTTGGCGCATTACGATTCACTGACGCGATTGCCCAATCGGGCATTGTTTTCGGATCGTCTCAAATTGGCGCTCATTTCAGCGGGGCGATATGAGAAGAAAGTAGGTCTATTGTTTCTGGATCTGGATAAATTCAAAGCCATCAACGACACCTTTGGGCATTTTGCGGGCGATTTGTTGCTGAAATCCGTGGCGGAGAGGCTCAAGTCTTGTGTGCGTGACTCGGATACAGTTTGCCGTCAAGGCGGGGATGAATTCATGATTCTGCTGCCCGATGCCGATACTAGAGCCGATGTGGAGATGGTCGCAAAAAAAATCATCTCGGCTATGGCGGGAGCGCACCAAGTCGAGGGGCAAGAGCTGGTGATTACCTTTAGTGTGGGCGTCAGCATCTATCCCGACAACGCCAAGGATAGCGAGGCGATGATCAAGTGTGCGGATGATGCGATGTACCGGGCTAAAGAGCTGGGTCGCAATAATTACCAATTTTATTAACGGGCAATCATGCCTCATCTGCTAGTCGATATTTCGTCTCATGGTTTCGGACATGTAAGCCAAACTGCCCCAGTGGTGAATGCCTTGGCGCTGCTCATTCCGTCGTTGCGCGTCACTGTGCGCACTGCCGCGCCCATCGCGATTTTGCAGCAACGCTTCCAGTGTGAATTTACGCATATCCCCGCCGCGTTCGATTTCGGCATGACGATGTCTAATGCGGTCGATGTGATGGCGGAGCAGAGTGCGGCAGACTATCGCGATTTTCATGCCGACTGGGATGAGAAAGTGCAGCGCGCAGCACAAGCGATGCGGGCGCTGTCGCCCGATTTGCTGTTGGCGAATATCCCGTATTTGTCTTTGGCTGCGGCGCAACGCGTTAATGTTCGCGCTGTCGCCATGTGCAGCCTGAACTGGGCCGACATCTACCGTCATTACTGTGTGAAGGATACCGATAGTCAGGATGTGTATGCGCAAATGCTGGCGGCGTACAACAGTGCCGAACGCTTTTTGCAACCGCAGCCGAGCATGCCGATGCCGGAATTCTCGAATACCCGCCAGATCAATCCCATCGCTAAAATAGGCTGCAACCAGCGTGCTTTGATCGAGAAAACGCTATCTTCTTCCTCCCCGGAAAAATGGGTGCTGGTGGCGATGGGGGGAATGGAATTCCGTTTGCCGATGGAGGTATGGCCGCGCATTCCGGGGGTGCGCTGGTTAGTTCCGGCTGTATGGGGAATAGATCGCGATGACGTAAGCACGTTCGAGTCACTTGGCTTGCCGTTTAGCGAAGTGCTGGCATCATGCGATGCCGTGCTAACCAAACCCGGATATGGCACGTTCACCGAAGCAGCTTGTGCGGGAGTGCCCGTGCTATACGTAGCTCGCCGCGATTGGCCGGAAGAACCCTATCTGGTGCAATGGCTGAGCCGACACGGCACTTGTCTGGAAGTGGAACGGGCTAGTTTGAAAACCGGTGAACTGCATGGGATATTGCGACAACTATGGTCATTGCCGCGTCCAATGCGGCCATCCCCTTCGGGCGAGCATGAGGCTGCATACTGTTTGCGCGATTTGATAACGCGGGAGCGCAATGCGCTTTCCCGCACGAGAGCCGTACTACAGTGATGTTTCTGGATTTTGCGCAGGGAAGAAAGTAAAGTAATGCGCCTAGTGATGTATCCACTCATAAGTGATCGGCACGATATGGCAGCGTGTCGCAGCTTTATGCAACTTAAAATGATCGGCTGAAAACAATGGCAAACGAAGTAGATGATTCCGATTTCGCTATACACAATCGCAAAGAGATCGTGTTCATCCTCGACGACTTGAAGAAGCACCGCACTTCGATCACTCTCGATGCACCGGATGGGGTGAGTTTTCTCACGTCGGTGCTGGAAGTCAGTCTTGAAGAAAACTATGTCTATTTGGATATCAGTCCGGACGAAAGGATCAACAACAGGATTGTCAAAAGTAAGCATGTGACTTTGTCAACGCAGGGTGGTGTCAAAGTGCGCTGGCGTTCATCGGATGTGCTTTTGGTGTCTCTGCCGGACGGCGATGCCTTTCTAATGCCTCTTCCTGTCGTGCTCGAACGCATCCAGCGCAGGAATTATTTTCGCTTGAATATGCCGCAGGGAAGCAAAGCGTTGTACTGCAAAATACCCCTTGTATCGGGATTTTTCGATGCGACCATCGTGGATATGAGTGTTGGCGGAATCGGCATTTTAATCAAGGGCAATCCGCCTGCGATTATCTCCCAAGGAGCGATATTGGAAGGATGCAGCGTAGCGTTCCCGGGGGTAGGGGTGGTTCCGCTTACGTTGAAAGTTTTTGGAGTATGGGCATCGCACCAAGCCAAGGGCGGCGAACAAAGACACCATGTCGGTTTGGCGTTCGAAAAGTTGAGCGGCGGCGCGAGCAATGTGATTCAGCGGTATATGGTTCAACTTGAAGTCGAGAGGATGGGGCTCGCCTAGATTATTTAGAAGGAACTGATCTGTAAAATACCGCTCGGCGAAACAAAGATTATTGCAGCACCTGTCGTGGACATGAGCGTGGGCGGAATCGGGCTTTCGATTAGAGGCGATCTGCCCGAAATGTTCTCTCAAGGCGCAATTTTGCAAGGGCGCAGCGTTGAATTTCCGGTGGTTGGAGTGATTACCCTTACGTTAAAGGTTCGCGGAGTATGGGCATCATCCACAACCAGAAGTGGTGAGCCTATGTATCATATCGGCACAGAGTTTATGAATTTGAGCCGGGGAGTCGGTAACGTGGTTCAGCGCCACATGATTCATCTGGAAAGTGAGCGGCTGAGCCTTTCCTGACGTAGTGCCATCCCCTCGCGTGACTCCACGTTAGATTGTTACCGTCCTTGTCTGGATGCCAAGTCCAACCTGCTGCTCTGGTTGTTGTTTTTGCGTAACCTGTCGTTTCGCATCCGCTCGCGTCCGGGGTTGAAATGTCTAGATAATGGATAAAGTGTCTAGCCCTGAGGTAAAATGCTCAGACTTTTTGGTGTCATTTGCCATGAACCAAACCCGAATGCCCCCTCTTGTCAGGCGCAAGCAGACGTGTGCGGTTTTTATTAATTTTAAAAGATAGCCCGATAACAATGACGCAGTCCGTAGATAACTCAGATTTTGCCATACACAACCCCAAGGAGATCGTATTCATTCTTGACGATTTGGTAAAACAACGCGCAGGGATCAATCTCCATACTTCGGATGGACTTAACGTGTTGACTACCGTGCTGGAAGTCAACGCTGAAGACGACTATGTTCTTCTGGACATTAGTCAGGATGCTGCGATGAACAAGCAGGTCGTCAATAGTAAGAATCTGACTTTTTCCACGCAATCAGGTGTCAGGGTGCGCTGGCGTTCGACACAAGTGCAGATGGTCTCTCTGGCGGATGGCGATGCGTTTTCTATCGACGTTCCAGAGACTATAGAGCGCATTCAGCGCAGGGAATATTTCCGCTTAAGTGTGCCCCAAGGCAGCAGAGGACTCATCTGCAAGTTCCCGGATGGAGAGGCCGTATATGAGGTTTCTATTGTGGATATGAGCGTAGGCGGGATCGGTGTTTCAATTAAAGGAACTCCGCACGCGATGTTTTCCCAGGGTGCGCTCTTGGAAGGGTGTAGCATCGAATTTCCGGTTGTAGGCCCTGTTCCGATCAATTTGAAGGTTTGTGGAATTCGCTCAACGGGTACAACCAGAAGCGGTGAGCAAATGTACCACGTCGGTATGGAGTTCGTGAAGTTGAGCCGGGGAGCCGGCAATGTGGTTCAGCGATATATGATCCAGCTTGAAAGTGAGCGCTTGAGCGTCTCCTGATTATTTCTCCGCGTGCAAGGCGAGTGCGCGCAAGCGGCTTTTTTCCAGTTGCTCTGTGTCGGGTTTTTCCAGCCAGCCTTGCAGATTTTGCAGCACTAAATCGGCAAGCGCATCTACCCAATCCGAACGCTCGTTGAGGCAGGAGATGTAATGATATTCGCCGCCGCCCGCATGCAGAAAATCTTCCTTGCCTTCCATTGCGATCTCTTCCAGCGTTTCCAAACAGTCGGCCACGAATCCGGGGCAAACCACATCCACGCGTTTGAGCTTCATCTGTCCAAATTCCTTTAACGTGGTGGTTGTGTAAGGCTTGATCCATTCCGCCTTACCGAAGCGCGATTGGAAGCTGACGATGTATTGTTCCTCACTTAAGCCCAGCTCTTCCGCGATCAATCGGCCGCTCTTGAGGCACTCGCAATAGTAGGGGTCGCCTTTCTCCAGCGTGTAGCTCGGCACCCCGTGGAAGCTCATCACCAGTTTGTCCGGTCGTCCGTGCCGTGTCCAGTAGTCGCGGATGTTTTGCGCGGAGGCCTGGATATATCCCGGGTCATCGTGAAAGTGTTTGACGGTGCGCAGAGACGGTATGTTACGCATTTGCAGCAGGTCTTTGAAAACGGCATCAAATGCCGTGGCCGTGGAGCTGGCCGCATACTGCGGATACAGCGGCAACACAAGAATGCGCTGGCAGTTTTGCGCCTTGAGTTTGCCAAGTACGCTTGCGACAGAGGGATTGCCGTAGCGCATGGCGTAATCCACCACAAGCGGCATCCCGTCAGCGCGCTGTTGCAGGCGCTGTTGCAGAAGCCGGGTTTGACGTTCGGTGTGGAGCTTTAAAGGTGAGCCTTCGGACATCCAGATGTCGGCGTATTTTGCGGCTGATTTTTTCGGACGCAAGTTGAGGATGATGCCGTTGAGGATCAGCCACCAAATCGCTCTGGGTATCTCGACGACGCGCGGGTCGCTCAGAAATTCTTTCAGATACGGGCGCACTGCTTGGGCGGTGGGCGCATCCGGGGTGCCGAGGTTGATGAGCAGCACGGCGGTTTTTTCGGGCGTGCCGTGAGCGTAAACAGGTTCGGTCGTGTAAGTCATTGCAATAGTCTTTGAATTAATGCTGCGACAGCGCATTGCTGAGAAGTTTGGCCGTGATGTCCACAATCGGCACCACGCGTTCGTAATCCATGCGTTTGGGGCCGATTACCGCAAGCGTGCCGATGATCTGATTATTGCTCGCGTAGGGGGCGGTGATGACGCTGCATTCGTCGAGCCCCGCCAACCCCGATTCCTGCCCGACAAAAATATGCACCCCGGGAGCGTGACGGCTTGCATCCAGCAGTTGCAGCAATTCGGTTTTTTGTTCAAACACATTGAACAATCCGCGCAGCTGACTCATGTTGGCGGCGAGATCGTTGCTGTGCAGCAGGTTGCGTTCCCCGCTGATGACGTAGTCTTCCTGTTTGCGCGCGATCACCGCATCGCTTGCGGCCATCGCGGCGCTCATCAGGGCGGTGAGTTCGTGCTGCAATTGGCGCAATTCGTTCTGCACGCGCTGGTGGATATCGGTAAACGAACAATCGGCATAATGCTGGCTTAAAAAATTACCCGCTTCGGTTAGCTGCGACTGGGTGTAATCCTTGTGGGTCAGCAGCACGCGGTTTTCAACTTCGCCGTCCGGCATCACGATGATCAGCAGCACCCGCGTTTCGGAGAGGCGCAAAAATTCGATCTGGCGCACGGTGATCGTCGCGCGCTTCGGGGTGGCGACTACGCCGGCGAAATGCGTGAGTTCGGATAAGAGATTGGATGCTTGTGTGATCAAGCGCGAGGTGTTGTCGGGTTTGAGCTGGCTCTCAAGCTGTTGCATGCGCACACTGTCCAATGGTTGCACGACCATCAGCGTGTCGATGAACAGGCGATAGCCGAGCGCTGTCGGGACGCGTCCCGCTGAGACATGGGGGCTGCACACCAGCCCCATTTCTTCGAGGTCGACCATCACGTTGCGGATTGTGGCGGAGCTGACATCCAGGCCGGAGTGTTGCTGCAGCGCGCGCGAGCCGACAGGTTGGCCGTCGCTGATATAGCGTTCCACCAGGGTCTTTAACAGGATCTGTGCGCGGTCATTGAGCATGGCGGTTATTTTAGCATTGCCCAATCGTTGGCTGCTGATGCAGGATGATTAAAATAGTTGCAGGTCGTCGGAATAGCGTGCGCCGCTCAGTTTTCCTGCATCCACCAAGTCTTCGTAAAAACAGATCCGGTTTCTGCCGTTTTGTTTTGCGTAATACAATGCCTGATCCGCGCGGCCTATGATGGCTGAAGAGACATCGGCTTTGTCCAGACGCACGAAACCGATGCTGATGGTCACGTTGCCGACCTGCGGAAAGTGATACTCCTCAATCGCCGCACGGAACCGATCCAGTACGGCCTTGGCGTTTTCTTCGCCGGTTCGATCCAGAACGACGATGAACTCCTCGCCGCCGAAACGGAACAATTTGTCACGCGTCCTAAAGATGCGCTTCATGTTGCGGGAGAGCAAAAGCAGCACCTCGTCGCCGTACAAATGCCCGAATTCATCGTTGATGCGTTTGAAGTGATCGATGTCGATGATGGCCAGCCAATGTGGCAACTCGCTCCCTTCCATACGCCGTGCCGGACGCTGCGATGTGTCATCGTCCGCTACGGCATGTTCGGCAATGATTTTTTCGATGTTGTTGTCGAAGGTGCGTCGATTCAGCAGGCCGGTGAGCGTGTCCGTTTCACTCTCGTCGAGAAGTGTCAAATAGTTGCTGAACACTTTCAGGAAAGCCAATATCAAATGCTTTTCCATGTCGCTATGGGCATCCGAAATCATCTCGAGCAAGCCGACCACGCCATGCTGGCCGATGACGGGGTAGACGGACAATTGCGTCGTGTTGTTTATAGGCTGAACGCTCTCTTTTGCGGACTTAAAAACCGAGTTGAAATCTGCCCGGCTTGAAATTGCGATACTGACTTCCGGATAGAGTGACGCGTTGTCGGAATGGTCGAAGTCTTCCGCCATCAGGATCGCCTCTTCGCCCTGGTCGCCAGGCAGGATGCGGTACATCGTAATGCGCTTGCAGTGCATCAATTCGGTCAGCGTGCTTACCAAGCTTCGGGCTAGCAGGTCGCGGTCGCGCTGACCTGTCATGGCGGCGACCGATTGCAGTACGCCGGTGGGCGTATTGGTTTTGGATGCATAGTTTGGGGAATGTAACATCTGACGCAAATCTCGATACTGTACCGAACTTGGATTCGCGATAATTATAGCATCGGGAGAGATGACACCTACTTGTTGACAGGCGAAGTATTGCCACTTACATTACTGACCGGTCAGTCATTAGTGTAGGCCATGCAAAAATCTAACATTTCAGAAACGCCAAGACGTCAACGACGCAAAGAAGCTCGCCCTGCCGAGTTGATGGTAGCCGCGTTGGATTTGTTCGTCGAACGCGGTTTTGCGGCAACCAAGCTGGATGACATCGCTACTCGCGCGGGTGTGTCGAAAGGCACGCTATACCTGTATTTTTCCAGCAAGGAAGAGCTGTTCAAGGCGGTTATACAGCAGGGCATTTTGCCCGTATTGGTGCAAGGCGAGGAGATGTTGGCGCAGCATCAGGGCGATGCCCGCTCGCTGTTGCAAGCGATGCTGATGCTCTGGTGGGAGTTGTTCGGGGCCACCAATCTGTCGGGCATAGTGAAGCTGATGATCTCCGAAGCGGGCAACTTCCCTGACGTGGCGCAGTATTACTACGAGAACGTCATCGTGCGGGGACGCGGCCTGATACGCGAAGTGCTTGAGCGCGGTGTTGCAACGGGGCAGTTTCGTGCCCTCGATGTCGAGTCAGCCATTGATGTGATCCTGGCGCCGCAAATGATGCTGATCATCTGGCGTTATTCGCTGGGGCCTTGCGCTTGCGGGCAGCAGAACCCGGATGTTTATTTGAGTACTCATTTTGATTTGTTGTTGAACGGTCTGATGGTTGAGGAGAAAAAGCAATGAAACATTCGTTATTACTGCTCGCGTTAACTGTTGCACTGGCAGCTTGCAGCAAAGAGGCGGCTCCTAGGGTCAAAACAGAGCGTCCTGCTTCGACCTATGTGGTCGGCATCCCGGGGGGGGATAGCGGCAATGTGTATAGCGGAGAGATCCGCGCACGGCATGAGACCGTACTGGGCTTTCGTATCGGCGGCAAGATCGTGGCGCGTATGGTGGATGCGGGCACCTTTGTGAAGGAAGGACAAACTCTTGCTCGCATAGATGCTTCTGATACGGGTTTACAGGAGAGCGCCGCTACCGCGCAATATCGTCTGGCGGAAGAAGAGCTGAAACGTCACCGCGAATTGCGCGACAAAGGTTTTGTCAGTCAGTCAGCCTTGGACGCCAAGGAGAACGCGCTTAAAGCCGCCGCTGCGCAGGCCGGGCTGGCGCGCAATCAGGCGGCTTATACCAACCTATTGTCGGATCGCGCCGGAGTCGTTTCGGCTACGCTGGCCGAAGTAGGACAAGTGGTGAGTGCCGGTCAGCCGGTGGTGCGCGTAGCCCAGACGGGCGAGAGCGAAGTCGCGGTGGCGATTCCCGAATCGCGCATTGCTTCGCTCAAGGTCGGCATGCCAGCAGAGATCGAGTTGAGCGCAGGGGGGGCTGATGCGAAGCGTTATACCGGACGTCTGCGCGAGCTGTCTCCGGCAGCAGATCCGGCCAGCCGCACTTACCCGGCGCGTGTTCTTTTGAATAATGGCGATGCCAATGTGGCATTGGGTATGACCGCGCGCGTGCGTTTCGGCACAGCCGAAAAAATAAGCGGTTACCTCGTTCCCATCTCCGCGATCTTCCAGCAGGGCGAGCAGGCGGCGCTGTGGGTAGTGGCACAGGATAGGAGCGTCGCGCTGCGCCCTGTCACTATTGCCGCCTATCGCGACGACGGCGCGCTGGTCTCCAGCGGCGTGGTGGCGGGAGAACGCATCGTCAGCGCCGGAGTGCACAAGCTCACGGCGGGTGACAAGATACAGATCATCGACAGCGGTAAAACGCCATGAATATGCCCAACCTTTCCGAATGGGCACTGAAGCATCAGCAAATGGTGCTGTATCTCATGGTGGTGCTGACCGTGGCGGGTATCGTGTCTTTTTTCAATTTGGGACGGGCCGAAGACCCGGCCTTCACCATCAAGGTGATGGTCGTGCGCACGCTGTGGCCAGGCGCGACAGCGCAAGAGGTCGAGCGTGAACTGACCGAGCGTATCGAGAAAAAACTACAGGAAACGCCGTGGGTGGACGTGTTGCGCTCCGCTTCAAAACCGGGCGAGTCGCTGGTGTTCGTGACCCTGAAAGATTACACGGTCAAAGAAGAGGTGTCGGAATCCTGGCGGCAGGTGCGCAAGAAACTGGATGACATCCGCCACACCTTGCCGGCGGGTGTGCAGGGCCCTTTCCCCAACGACGAGTTCGGCGATGTGCAGATCAACATCTTCGCGCTTACCGGCGACGGCTTCGATCTCGCGGCGCTGCGCCGCTATGCAGACCGCGTTGCGCTCGATCTGCGGCGCATTCCCGACGTGAAGCGGGTCGAGTTGATCGGCGTGCAGGATGAAAAGATATTTATCGATGTCGCGCCGCAGCGTCTGGCCAGTCTGGGCATCACGCCCTTGCAAGTGGCCGATGCGCTGCAAAAGCAAAATACGGTCAATCCCTCCGGCTTTATCGAAACGGAGAGTGATCGTATCCGCATGCGCGTGAGCGGCGGTTTCGACAGCGTGGAGCGGGTGCGCAATACCGACCTGCTGGTGAACGGTCAGCATTTCCGCCTGGGCGACATCGCCAAGGTAAGCCGCAATTTGGCCGATCCGCCCAGCCCGCAGATGCGCGTGGGCGGGCAGCCCGCCATCGGCCTCGGCGTGGTAATGGACAAAGGCGGCAACGTGATCAACCTCGGCGAAAGTCTGCGCCGCGAGATGGCGCGGGTGCAAGCGGAGCTGCCGCTGGGCATCGATGTGCATGTGGTCGCCAATCAGCCGGCGGTCGTGCAGCGTTCGATCCAACTGTTCCAAAGCTCGCTCACCGAAGCGATATTGATCGTGCTCGCGGTGTCGTTTCTGAGTCTGGGCTGGCGTACCGGCACGGTGGTCGCGCTCTCCATTCCACTGGTGCTGGTCATCACCTTCTTCGCCATGAAAATACTGGGTATCGACTTGCAGCGCATTTCACTGGGCGCACTGGTGATCGCGTTGGGCTTGCTGGTGGACGATGCCATCATCGCCGCCGAGATGATGGTGGTGAAGATGGAGCAGGGCTGGGACCGCTTCAAAGCGGCGACCTTCGCCTTTACCTCGACCGCGTTTCCCATGCTCACCGGCACGCTGATCACGGCGGCCGCGTTTACCCCGGTGGGTTTTTCCAAATCGGCGGCGAGCGAATACACCATCTCCATTTTTCAGGTGGTCACCATCGCGCTGGTCACCTCGTGGGTCGTGGCCGTTGTGTTCACCCCGTACATCGGCTTCAAATTGCTCGACCCCAAAGCGCTTATCGCCAAAGCGCAAAAGCACGGAGAGGATATTTACGACACACCGTTCTATCGCCGCTTCCGCGTCGTGCTGACTTGGTGTTTGCGCAATCGCTGGAAAGTGATTTTTGCGACCGTGCTGATCTTTGTCTTATCCATGATGGCATTCGGAAAGTTCGTGCAGAAGCAATTTTTTCCGTCGGCCAGCCGTCTTGAGCTGATGGTGGATGTGTGGCTACCGCAGGGTGCCTCGCTCAAGGCGACCGGGCGCGAGGTACAGCGCATCGAACAGCTGCTCAAGGGCGATGCGGCAGTGGACTACTACTCTTCCTATATCGGCAACGGCACTCCGCGTTTCTTCCTGTCGCTCGACCAGCAGCTGTTCGCCGACAACTTCGGACAGTTCGTCATCGTCACCAAAGACCTGCAAGCGCGCGAAGATATCAAGCGCAGACTGGAGGCGAAATTCGCCGGGCCCGAGTTTGCCGACATTCGTGTGCGCGTGGTGCGATTGGAAAACGGGCCTCCCATCGGTTATCCGGTTCAGTTCCGCGTGATGGGCGATAATCTGGTCAAGTTGCGCGAGGTCGCGGGGGAAGTGGCGACCATGATGCGCACCGACAAGAGTTTGCAGAACGTCAATTTCGACTGGAACGAGAAGGTGAAGAGCGTACGCGTGGAAGTGGATCAGGATCGCGCGCGCCAGCTCGGCACGTCCAGTCAGGAAATCGCGCAAGCCCTGCAGAGCTGGCTGAACGGCATCGCCCTCACGCAATATCGCGAAGGCGACCAGTTGATCGACGTGGTGTGGCGCGGCGAAGTGGAGAACGATGCGCGTTCGCTGGATCATCTGCCCGATCTGGATATTCCGCTGCCAGGCGGACACCATGCGCCTTTGGCACAACTCGCCAAGCTGGTACCGGTGCAGGAGGAGGGCGTCATCTGGCGGCGCAACCGTTTACCGACCATGATCGTGCGTGCCGACATGGCGGACAAGACACAACCTGCCACCGCGTCCGAGCGGTTGAATACGCAACTCGATGCCGTGCGCGCCAAACTGCCGAGCGGTTTCCGTATCGAAATGGGCGGTAGTGTCGAAGAGTCGGGCAAGAGCGGCAAGGCCATCGCGGCTGTCGTGCCGCTCATGCTGGTCGGCGTGATCACGCTGCTGATGATCCAATTGCAAAGCTTCAGCCGCACGGTGATGGTGTTGCTCACCGCACCGCTGGGCCTGATCGGCGTGACTATGGCCTTGCTGATATTCCAGGTGCCGTTCGGCTTCGTCGCCAATCTGGGCTTCATCGCGCTGGCGGGCATGATCATGCGCAACTCGGTGATACTGGTGGATCAGATACGCCAGGACGAAGAGGCGGGCAAGCCGCTATGGGAAGCCATCATCGGCTCCACCGTGCGGCGTTTTCGCCCCATCGTGCTGACCGCCGCAGCGGCCATTCTGGCAATGATCCCGCTCACCCGTCAGGTGTTCTGGGGGCCGATGGCGGTCTCCATCATGGGCGGGTTGGTCGTGGCCACATTGCTGACCTGCCTATTCCTGCCCGCGCTGTATGCGGCATGGTATCGGGTGCGCGAGGAGACTGCCTCCTAGCATGGCGATTGCCCTGCCGATGTGGTTTAATCGCGCCCATGAATTTATCCTTCAAAACAGTTGCCCTGATCGGCAAATACAAGACTCCCGCAATCGCTGAGCCGCTGCTGCGGCTCGCCGCTTTTCTTGCGGGGAAAGGTGCGGCAGTAGTGGTGGACAGTCTCACCGCCGAGCACCTCGGGCAGCATCCTTATCGCGTGTTGTCGCTGGCCGAAATGAGGGGCGCAGTCGATCTGGCAGTGGTCATGGGCGGCGACGGCACCATGCTCAATATCGCGCGCACTCTGGCCCCGTTCGGCATTCTGCTGGTAGGCGTCAATCAGGGGCGGCTCGGTTTTCTGACCGATCTTTCGCTCGATTCGATGAAGCGCAGTCTTACTGCCATGTTGCAGGGGGAATTTGTCACCGAGAAGCGCATGTTGTTGTCGGTGCGCGTGATGCGCAAAGATGCCGAAGTGTGCAATGCGGTAGCATTCAACGAGATGGTGGTGCATCGCAGCAACATCGACAGCATGATCGAATGCGAAGTGCGCATTGACGGTGATTATCTCTACACCCAGCGCGCCGATGGTTTGATCGTCGCCACGCCCACTGGCTCCACTGCCTATGCGCTTTCCGCCGGCGGACCTATCGTGCATCCGGCATTGGATGTCATAGCGCTGGTGCCGGTTTGTCCGCATACTTTGAGCAATCGTCCGATCGTGGTGAGCGGCGCATCGGAGATTGAAATCCTGATGCACCGCGTGGGCGAAGTGCATGTGCGCTTCGATAGTCACACGAATTTTGATTTGCAGTTGCACGACAGATTGATCGTCGCGCGTCACAAGGAGCATGTGCATCTGTTGCATCCGGTGGGGCATAGCTATTACCACACCCTGCGCGAAAAACTGCTGTGGAATAAATCCCTCTGATGCTTAAATTTCTGGGTATCCGCGACTTCGTCATCGTCGCTTCTCTCGAACTCGATTTCACTGCGGGCTTCACCGCGCTCACCGGCGAGACGGGCGCGGGCAAATCAATTTTGATCGACGCGCTGTCGCTGGCCTTGGGCGAACGCGGCGACGGCGGTATGGTGCGCGCGGGCTGCGAACGCGCCGAA
This sequence comes from Gallionellaceae bacterium, assembly GCA_009773615.1. Classification (GTDB taxonomy): domain Bacteria; phylum Pseudomonadota; class Gammaproteobacteria; order Burkholderiales; family Gallionellaceae; genus PALSA-1006. The sequence goes on along the minus strand of WSYA01000033.1, from coordinate 2,891 downwards.
ATCAGCGCCGAATTCGATATCGGCGGATTGACACAACTGCAAACATGGCTGGGCGAGCAAGAGCTCGAGGGCGACGAAGACGTGTGCCTGATGCGCCGCGTGCTGGATGCCGGCGGACGTTCGCGCGGCTTCATCAACGGCCGCAGCGCGACCTTGCAGCAGATGCGTGAAGCGGGCGAGCACCTGCTCGACATTCACGGCCAGCACGCCCATCAGTCTTTGCTTAAGCAAGATGCGCAGCGCGACTTGCTGGATAGCCACGCCGGATTGCACAACGAAGTCGCGGCTGTTGCGACGAGTTTCAAAGTCTGGCAAATGTTGCATCGCCGCCTTTCGCAGTTGGAGCAAAATGCCGGGGCGGTCGCCGCAGAGCGCGATCTGCTGGTTTTTCAGCGCCGCGAACTGGAGGCATTGAATTTTTCCGTCGTCGAGTGGGAGGCGTTGCAGGCAGACCACGCGCGTTTGTCGCATGCAGCAAGTCTGTTGGAAACGGCGCAGTTCGGCGTAGAAATATTGAGCGAGGCCGATGGCGCTTGCCTGGGGCAACTGAATGCGCTGACCGCGCGTTTGCGTGACGGACTGGAGTTCGATAGCGGTCTGCAAGACACGCTCACCATGCTGGAGAGCGCGCAGAACGAAGTGCAGGAAGCCGTATATGCGCTGCGTCATTACCAGCAAAAGCTTGATGCCGACCCGCAACAGTTGCGCGAACAGGAGCAGCGCATGGCGGACGTGGTGGAGGCCGCGCGCAAATATCGCGTGCCGCCGGAGCAGCTGCCGCAAGCCCTGCAAGGTATCGTCGCGCGTTTGGATGAGTTGGGCGGGGATGCCGATCTGGCGGAGCTGGCAAAACAGGACAAAGCCGCGCTGGGTGTTTATTCGGCCGCCGCGAAGAAATTGAGCATGGTGCGCACCAAGGCCGCGCAGACTTTGTCCGAGGAAATCACCGCCGCGATGCAGGCGTTGGCGATGCAGGGCGGACAGTTCGCGGTGCAGCTGATGCCGTTAGCTGAAGGCAATGCGCACGGCATGGAGACGGTCGAGTTTCAGGTGGCAGCCAATCAGGGCACGCCTTTGCGCAATCTGGCGAAGGTCGCCTCCGGCGGCGAGCTGTCGCGCATCAGTCTGGCGATTCAGGTCGCGGCCAGCCGTGCTGCCACCGTGCCGACGCTGATTTTCGACGAAGTGGACAGCGGCATCGGCGGGCGCGTGGCGGAGATCGTCGGCAGCCTGCTCAAGCAACTGGGCAAGCGCCATCAGGTGATGTGCGTCACGCATCTGCCGCAGGTGGCGGCGCAGGCCGATGCGCAATGGCAGGTGAGCAAGGGCGCGCAAAACGGCACGACCCTGAGCAGTATCCGGGTGCTCGCGCCGGACGAGCGCATCGAAGAAATTGCACGCATGCTGGGCGGGGTGACCATCACCGAAACTACGCGCACGCATGCGGCGGAAATGCTGGGTGTGTCTGCTTGATGTATCATGCGCGCCGTTTTATAAAATACTTTTGTCCGCAGATTACGCAAGGTTAAATCAGCTTTAATCTGCGAAATTTGCTGACGCAATGTTTTTCGGTTTTATTGAAGGTGTAAATTTCATGCGTATCAGTCTAATTTTTGTTTCCTTGTTGTTGGCTTCGTGCAGCTGGCTCTTGCCGCATAAGGTCGAGATCCGGCAGGGCAATTTGATCTCGCCGGAGATGCTGGCCCGTGTGAAAGTGGGCATGACGCAGATGCAGATCAAAGCCGCACTCGGCACTCCCCTGGTCAACGATCCGTTTCATGCGAACCGCTGGGACTACATCTATCGTTTTGAGCAGGAAGGCAAGCTGATCGAGGAAAAGCGCATGACGCTTTATTTTGAAAACAATACATTGCAGCGTATCGACAATGCTGCGCCTGCCAAATAGGACCCGCTATGAGCAAAATTAAAGTAGTGATTGCAGGATGTTCGGGGCGCATGGGCAAGACCCTCTTGGAGTGCGTGGAGCAGTCCGACGACTTGGTGTTGCATGCCGCACTCGACCATGCAGGCAGCACTGCACTGGGTAAAGACGCGAGCGAACTCGACGGCACGCGCGGCGTGAAGATAGGCGCGGATGTTCCGGCGGCTTTGCGCGGCGCGGATGTGTTGATCGACTTCACCCGTCCCGAGGGCACCTTGCATCACCTTGAGCTGTGCCAGCAATTCGGCGTGAATATCGTCGTCGGCACGACCGGATTCAATGCGCAGCAGAAAGCGCTGCTCGGTGCGTCCGCGCAAAAAATCGGCGTCGTGTTTGCGCCCAATATGAGCGTGGGCGTAAACCTGACCTTCAAGTTGCTGGAGACTGCGGCCAAAGTGTTGAGCCACGGTTACGACATCGAGATCATCGAAGCGCATCACCGCCACAAGGTGGACGCGCCCTCCGGCACCGCGCTGGGTATGGGCGAAGTCGTGGCGCGCACCTTGGGGCGCGATCTGGATAAATGTGCCGTGTACGGGCGCGAAGGCATTACCGGCGAGCGAGATCCGTCCACTATCGGCTTTGCCACCGTGCGCGGCGGCGATATCGTGGGCGATCATACGGTTCTATTCGCCGGTACCGGCGAACGCATAGAGATCACCCATAAGGCCAGCAGCCGTGCCACTTTCGCGCTCGGGGCATTGCGCGCTGCGCGCTTTTTGAAAGCCAATCCGGCAGGCATGTACGATATGCAGGATGTGCTGGGACTGAAATAACGCATCTGGAAAATTGCTTCAATTGCGTTAGCGGGGTTAGTTTAGAGATAAATCATCCCTATTTTTTGTAGTATTATGAGCTAAGTGACATTTCGTGGAGGTTTTTTGCCTCTTTTTCGTGCCAAATGTTCTGCCACCAAGACCCGTTTCCGATCTTTCGAAAGCCCTCTGTG
>WSYA01000032.1:30311-46792 GCA_009773615.1 Gallionellaceae bacterium | reverse complement strand
GATCATTCAAAAATACGCGCACATAGTTGACCGCCACAAAAAAATCATCGGGACGCGTTTACGAAGTCCAAATAACCAATTATTAGAGGTGCCCTTAATTAATTTTGAATAGGATATAAAAATGTCAACGCTCGATTTGCAGGAACAGGAACAGGTAGATGCGCTCAGGGGCTGGTGGAAGGAGAACGGCAAATGGGTGGTTGCGGCAGTCGTGATCGCGCTGTTGGGCTACGCCGGGATGCAATTTTGGAAGAGCCATCAGGCACAGCAGGCGGGCGAGGCTTCCAAGCTGTATGTCGAAGTGGAAAAACAAATAATGACTAACGACCCCAAGCGCGTGAACGACGCGGTCGCCGCGCTGGTCGACAAGTTCGGCGGCAGCGCTTACGCGCCGCGTGCGCAATTGCTGGCAGTGCAAGCCAATGTGCAAGCCAAGGATATGACCCGTGCCAAGACCCAGTTGCAATGGGTGATTGAACATGCCCACGAAACGGGTTTGCAAGATACCGCACGTTTGAAGTTGGCCAGCATCCTGCTGGACGAGAAAAATTACGACGAGGCGCTCAAGCAGCTCAACGCCACGCATCCCGAAGCATTCACCGGCTTATATGCAGATATGAAGGGCGATGTGTTGAGCGCACAAGGCAAGACTGAAGAGGCGCGTGCCGCTTATAAACAGGCGCTCGACAAGATCGAAGCCAAGAGCATGTACCGCAATCTGGTGCAGCTGAAGCTGGATGGTCTCGGGGACGCAAAATGAAACTAAGTCGCGGCATTGCCATATCTTTGCTGACCGTGTTTGCGGCGGGATGCTCCAGCGATAAGGAGCAAGCCAGTCCGGCGAGCTTGGTGAATTTCAAATCGTCCGCCAAGTATGAAGTACGCTGGAAGCAGAGTGTGGGCAAAATGGGAGATAACATTTTGCTCCCCGCAGTCACGCCAGAATCTGTATTCGCCGCGAACAGCAATGGTGTCGTTCAACGTTTCGACCGCAGTAAAGGGAGGCGACTGTGGCGCATCGACAGCGGCTTTGTAATTTCCGGCGGTGTCGGTGCGGGTGATGGGCTCGTGCTGGTGGGCGGCCAAAAAGGCGAGGTCGCCGCTTTCGAGGAGAGCGCAGGCCAGTTGCGCTGGAAGAGCAAAGTGTCCAGCGAGGTGTTGAGTGCGCCCAAGCTTGTCGACGGCGTCGTCGTTGTGCGCACCGGAGATGGACGCATCGCGGGACTGGATAGTCAGGATGGCAAACGCTTGTGGCTGTATGAGAGGGCGACACCGGCGCTGGTGGCGCGCAGCAATGCAGGGGTGACGATACACAACCGCATAGTGTATGCGGGTTTCCCCGCAGGAAAATTGGCGGCCATCGGCCTGCACAACGGTGTCATCGTATGGGAAGCCTCGGTTTCGCAACCGCGCGGCAATACCGAACTGGAGCGCGTCAGCGACATCACCAGCCTCCCGATCGTGGACGATAGCCAAGTATGTGCTGTGGCTTTTCAGGGGCGTCTGGCTTGTTTCGATGCCGAACGCGGGGGTTCGTTGTGGACGCGCGATCTTTCCAGCGACAAGGGCTTGACCATGTCGCGCAAATACCTGTTCCTAACCGACACCGCAGGCACCGTGTTGGCGCTGGATAAACTCAGCGGCAGCTCGTATTGGAAGAACGATCAAATGTCCTTGCGCAAAACAACGGCTGCGCTGGCGCTGGATAATTATCTGGTGGTGGCCGATTATGAAGGCTATCTGCACGCGCTGAATCGCGACGACGGCAGTTTTGCGGCGCGCTTCATGACGGATGGCAGCACGATTCGTTCGGCTCCCGTTGCGACGGACGACGGCTTCGTGGTGCAGACCAGTGGCGGCGGCCTGTATTCCATCGTTATTCACTAAACTTAATTTAAACTCATCATGCTACCCACACTGGTTTTAGTCGGTCGTCCCAATGTGGGTAAATCCACTCTGTTCAATCGCCTTACGCGCAGCCGCGATGCACTCGTCGCCGACTTGCCGGGGTTGACCCGCGACCGCCATTACGGACGCGGGCGCGTTGGTGAGCGCCCTTTTCTGGTGGTGGATACGGGCGGTCTGGAGCCTGTAGCCAAAGAAGGCATCATGCACGAGATGGCGAAGCAGACGCGCCAAGCTATCGACGAAGCCGATCTGGTGTTGTTCATCGTGGATGGTCGCGAAGGGCTTACGCCGCAAGACCGCATCATCGCCACGCAATTGCGCAAAACCGGACGCCCATTGATGCTGCTGGTCAACAAGGCGGAAGGCATGCAACGCGCGCGCGTGACCGGCGATTTTTTTGAGCTGGGTTTGGGCGAGCCGATTCCCATTTCATCGGCACACGGCGACAACGTCGCGGAAATGATCGAGGTCGCGCTGGATGAATTGCCCGTGCGCGAAGCGGAGCCGGAAGTTAAATCCGACCATCCCAAGCTGGCTATTGTCGGGCGTCCCAACGTGGGGAAATCGACGCTGGTGAACGCCATTCTCGGCGAAGAGCGCGTTATCGCTTTTAACTTGCCGGGTACCACGCGCGACAGTATTTACATCGACTTCGAACGCGGCGGCAAGCCGTACACCATCATCGACACGGCAGGCGTGCGCCGCCGTGGCAAGATCGACGAAGCCATCGAAAAATTCTCAGTGGTGAAAACATTGCAAGCCATCGAAGACGCCAACGTCGTGGTGCTGGTGGTGGACGCGAGCGACGAGATCACCGAACAGGATGCACATCTGGCCGATTTTGTGTTGCAAGCCGGTCGCGCTCTGGTGCTGGCAGTGAATAAATGGGACGGTCTGGACGAATACAAGCGCTCCACCGCCAAGCGCGACATCGACCGCAAGTTGCATTTTTTGGACTTCGCCAAACATCACTTCATCTCGGCTTTGAACGGCAGCGGGGTGGATGCGGTGTTGAAATCGGTGAACGAAGCCTACGCCGCTGCGATGACCAAGCTGGCCACACCGCAACTCACACGCGTGCTGCTGGCAGCCGTCGAAAAACAACAGCCGCCGCGCGGCAGCATCTTCCGTCCCAAGATGCGTTATGCCCATCAGGGCGGCAGCAACCCGCCGCTCATCATCGTGCACGGCAGTGCCTTGGATAAAGTGCCGGACAGCTATAAACGCTATCTGGAAAAGTGTTTCTGCGATGCCTTCAAGCTGCAAGGTACGCCGTTGCGCGTTGACTTCAAGGCCGGCAAAAATCCGTTTGCCGACAAAAAACCGCGCGCGCTCACCGAGAGCGAGCAACGCGCCGCCCATCGTGCCCGTATTCGCGGGCGCAGGCTGTACGGCTGATCACGGCTAAACCTGTTTTCTGTGTGCTTCCCTGATTCGTCAATTTGAATTGGTGTGTCTATTCGTGTCTGTTCGTTTGATTGAAATAGCTTGATCCTCGCTATAGTGGAAATAAGCGCACCAATATCAGTGATCGATACCCGGTAATGTTTACGCAACTTGATTGGGTTAATATGGAGATCGCTTCTGTATTGTGCGGAAGCGTTTACAACTACTATCAGGAGAACCATATGAAAAGTGCTTCGCTATTTTTGACCGCATTGTTTTTGTGTCTTAACGGCGCGTGGGCAGTTGCAGGCAGTTGCGACATAAACTACACACGTACAGCGTGTCCGGGAAAAGAAGCGATCAGCTTCAAGAAGTGTGATGGACAGGCATCTTGTGTCAAAACCGGTACTGCGGATACAGAGGAAGCTTGCCGTGTAAAGGCTGTTGCGGCCTGTGCCAATGACCGTCTCGATATTACCAAGAGCAAGCTTATTACTGCCACGTTCAACGGCAAACCCGTCAAGAACAAAGCTGGCGGTACGGATCATTGTGCGGATTATGCGGAGCGTGTAGCTGAGTTCAATAAATGCGGTATGTAAGATAAAAAATATCATGTCCTTGCGTCCTGCACGATGACGCAAGGACATGGTGAGTAAAGCCAGAGGAGTAAAAATGTTTAAAAATTTAACGCTTAGTCGGAAAATTATTGCAGTGCAAAGCATTTCTTTGCTGTTGCTTGTCGGGGTGCTGGTTTTTTGTATTTCTCAATTGGCAGACCTGTCCGAACGTAACAAGAAAAGCATTCTGATGGCAAATGACACCGTTTCCGTGATGCTCCAATTGGATAACATGAATCTGGCTGTTGTTAGAGAAGCAAAGGCCGCCAAAGATATTTGGCTGCGGGGAACGGATGCCGAAGAAAAAGATAAATCCACAATGGAATTTAATGACCAACTTGATAATTTCCAAACCCATCAGGCAATCGCGGAAGAAATTCTGAGTAAGTTGGTAAAAGAAGACGCTTCTTTGGAAATTTTTTTTAGCGGATTGAAAAATGTCACCGCCGAACATAAAAAAATGAGCGATAAATTTTTGGCTCAAATCAAAACTCATGTCAATGCCACAGATTCCGATGCTCGGGTCAAAGGAATCGAAAAGGCGTTGTTCAGGCAGCTTCAGGAATTGAGGAATACGTTTGCGAAGGGGGTTGAAAAGAAGGGCACAGACAATGTGCTTGCAATCGAACAGCAGTTTAAGTCCCGAGTTAACCTTTTCGGGGGGGTGGCACTACTTTCCATAATGCTGTTGTTTGCGGTATCGACTTTGTTTGTACGTTCCGTTGCGCAACAGTTGGGCGGAGATCCGCAGGACGTGCTGACCGTTGTAAAAAATATGGCTGACGGCAACCTGTTGCAGCAAGTGCGCACCAAACCCGTGGACGGTAGCGTGCTCGCCCATGTGTATGCCATGCAGGCCAGCATGCGCGATATGATTGCCAACGTTAAAGAAAGCTCGATTCATGTCGGAGACATGGCTCGTACGTTGGCGGCTTCGGCGCAGGAAATTTCGGTCAATGTCCATCAGGAATCCGAAGCGGTGAGCAGTATGGCGGCTTCGATAGAGCAGTTGAGCATATCGACCACGCAAATCAGCGATCAGGGCAACAACGCCGGACAGATTGCCAGCCACTCGCGCAACAACGCCGAAGATGGAGCGCAAATTATTAACAAAACGGTATCGGGCTTACTGGCTACCGCTCAAGAAATTCAGAGGGCGTCTTCCGAAGTGTCGCGCTTGGGCGACAATGCCTCGCGTATTAGTGACATCGTTAAGGTCATCCGGGAAATTGCCGATCAAACCAATTTGCTGGCGTTGAATGCCGCGATTGAGGCCGCCCGTGCCGGAGAGCAAGGACGAGGCTTTGCCGTGGTGGCAGATGAAGTGCGCAAGTTGGCCGAGCGTACGGCGAATGCCACTAACGAGATCAATAAAATGTCGACCAACATCGGCGATGTTGCCGGTAATGCGTTGAGCGGTATGGCTAAGGTGGTTATGACAACTCATCAGGGTGTGTCCGATGCCGAATCTGCACAAACCTCGATTTCCAATATTCAACTGAGTTTTACCGAAGTGGCGAGTGTTATTAACGAAATTTCAGTTTCATTGGCAGAACAAAATTCTGCGGCCACTAATTTGGCCTCCAATACCGAGCGTGTTTCCTCGATGTCTGAAGAAAATGCCGTTGCTGCGCGAAAATTACTGGCGCTGGCAAACGATCTGGAAGCCAAAGCTCAGGAAGTTCGTTTGTCGGTGGAGGTATTTAGAATTTAGTTCCGGGTGCCTGTCGTTCACCTCAAGTATCGGCGATAGTTGCCGTAATTCAAGATATACGGGGTGTTAGGAGGCGGCCATGAAATATCCATTTTTATTCATGTTGATTTCAGTGTTGCTGGGGATGCTTGTTTTCATGATGTTGGCGAGTGCGGTGTGGGCCGAGTTGAAAGCATGTGTGGATAAGAAGGGTGATTCTCGGCATTAGGCTATTTCCCCCTCCATCTCTCTTGGGCACATACAAGCTCTTCCGTATCTTCGTGTTTTCCAGTAGAGTGGATGCCCGTTTAATCACAAAAAGAGCACACCGCTATGAGCGTAAAAGGGCAACAACTACAAGACCCGTTCCTGAATGTATTGCGCAAGGAACATGTTCAGGTCGCTATCTATCTGGTCAATGGCATTAAACTGCAAGGTCAAGTCGAGTCTTTCGATCAATACGTAGTGCTGCTGAAGAATACCGTCACCCAGATGGTATACAAGCACGCCATTTCCACCATCGTCCCCGCACGCGCTGTTACTGTCCCGTTCGACGCTGACTGATGTCCCAATCAACAACTGCCCCTAATACGGCGGTATTGGTCAGTCTCGATTTCGGCGCGCCGGACTACGCAGAAAGCCTGGAAGAGTTAAAGCTACTGGCGGAGAGCGCCGGTGTGATCTGTGCTGCCCTGGTGGAGGGCAAGCGTCAGCGCCCCGATGCGTCTTTGTTTGCGGGCAGCGGTAAGGTGGATGAGATCGCCGCTATCGTCGAAGAGCTGGAGGTGCCGCTGGTTATTTTCAATCACGATTTGTCGCCGGCGCAGATGCGTAATCTGACCGCCAAGCTACAGGCGCGGGTGATCGACCGCACTATGCTGATTTTGGATATTTTTGCGCTGCGTGCGCAGAGCCATGAAGGCAAGGTGCAGGTCGAGCTGGCCCAGCTCAAATATATGTCGACGCGTCTGGTCGGCATGAATATGGATATGGGGCAGCAGAAGTACGCGGTGGGCGCACGCGGTCCGGGCGAGACGCAATTGGAGTTGGATAGACGCAAGCTGGATAGGCGCGTGCATCTGCTGAACGAGCGTTTGAAGCAACTCAAACGTCACCGCGAGTTGCAGCGCAAGGCGCGCAACCGTTCCGATGTGATGTCGGTGTCCATCGTCGGCTACACCAATGCGGGAAAGTCCACTCTGTTCAATCGCTTGACCCATGCCAATGTGTACGCTGCCGACCAGTTGTTTGCCACGCTGGACACAACTTCGCGCAAACTCTTTTTGGAAGGGGATAGCCCGGCGCAGGTGATTTTGTCCGACACCGTGGGCTTTATCCGTCATTTGCCGCATGGTTTGGTGGCGGCTTTTCGCAGCACGCTGGAGGAGACCATTCACGCCGATCTGTTGCTGCATGTGGTCGACATGAACAGTCCCGAGCGCCACGACCAAGTTGCCGAAGTTAATAAAGTGCTGGCAGAGATCGGGGCGCAGAATATTCGCCAGATTGTGGTCTACAACAAAATCGATTTGCAGGGCTTGTTGTCATCGGTGAAGCGCGACGAATATGGTAATATCGCCGCCATTCATTTGAGCGCCAAAACAGGAGCGGGTTTGGATGATTTGCGTGCGGCTTTGGTTGAAGTGCGCGATACTCCGGCAATATCCGCTCCTCCACAAGAGTGGCACCCGCTGAATAACAATTGAGATAAAAAAGGTAGAAACTTATGGGATTGAATGATCCGCAATGGGGTAACAAGAACGCTGGCGGCCCTCCTGATCTGGAAGAAGTGATGCGCAATCTGAACAAAAAGGTTGAAGCATTGTTCGCTAAGTTGAGCGGCAAGGTGCCCAAGTCGGGCGGCGAGGGCAAGTCTCCCAATGGATTTGCCGGTGGCATCGGTCTGATCGTCATCATAGTTGCCCTGATTTGGCTTGCGAGCGGTTTCTATATCGTGGATGCCAGTCAGCGCGGTGTCGTGCTGCGCTTTGGCAAGTATCTCGAAGCGACCCAGGCTGGGCCGCGGTGGCATTTGCCGTATCCCGTCGAAACGGTGGAGATCGTTAGCCTGAGCCAAGTGCGTACCGTGGAAGTGGGCTACCGCGAAAACGTGAAGAACAAGATGCTGAAGGAATCCCTGATGCTGACGGATGATGAGAATATTGTCGATATTCAGTTTGCCGTGCAGTATTTCCTGAAGGATCCCGCCGACTATCTATTCAACAACCGCTCGGCGGACGAGAACGTGCGTCAGGCAGCGGAGACGGCTATTCGCGAAGTGGTGGGCAAGAGCAAGATGGATTTCGTGTTGTATGAGGGGCGCGAGCAAGTCGCCGCTGCAACGACCAAGCTGATTCAGGACATCCTCGACCGTTACAAATCCGGCATTCTGGTGAGCAAGGTGACGATGCAAAACGCGCAACCTCCCGAGCAGGTGCAGGCCGCATTCGATGATGCGGTAAAAGCTGGACAGGACCGTGAGCGTCAAAAGAACGAAGGTCAGGCGTATGCGAACGATGTAGTGCCCAAGGCTAAAGGTGCTGCAGCGCGTCTGATGCAGGAAGCCGAAGGCTACAAGCAGCGCGTGATTGCGAATGCGGAAGGTGATGCCAGCCGCTTCAAGCAAATTTTGGTGGAGTATGAAAAAGCGCCGCAAGTTACGCGCGAGCGCATGTACATCGATATGATGCAGCAGATCATGACCAGCAGCAGCAAGGTGCTGGTGGATCAAAAGAGCGGTAACGGCAGCTTGCTGTATCTGCCTTTGGATAAGCTGATCCAGAGCACGAATGCGGGTGCAAACGAAGCGCAGACAGCCGCCGGCCGGCCGGCAAATAATGCGGAACAAGTTGCCCCGCAAGCCGCAGCGCTCAATGAACCAGTTATACCGTCCGGGCGTGAGCCGTTGCGCAGCCGAGACAGGGAGGCACGTTAATGAAAGCGAATATTGGAAATCTGTTGGTGGGTGTTGTAGTTGCGTTGGTGTTGTTCAGCATGAGTGCTTTTGTTGTTGATCAACGTCAGATGGCTATCGTCTTCCAGTTGGGTGAGGTTGTGGGCGAGAAAACGGCACCGGGGCTGTATTTTAAAGTGCCGCTGGTGCAGAACGTGCGCTTTTTTGATTCGCGTATCCTGACTTTGGATAGCGAAGATCCCGAACGTTTTATTACAGCCGAGAAGAAGAATGTACTGGTGGACTCTTTCGTCAAATGGCGCATCGCCAATGTGAAGCAGTATTACATCAGCGTGGGCGGGGATGAAATTCGTGCGCAGACCCGTTTGACGCAAACGGTGAATGCGGCGCTGCGCGAGGAGTTCGGCAAGCGCACTATCCATGAGGTGGTGTCCGGAAAACGCGAAGAATTGATGCGTGTGGTGCAGGAAAAAACCGATGTGGATGCGCGTAAGATCGGCGTGGAAGTTTTGGACGTGCGCATTAAGCGTGTCGACTTCCCGATGGAGATCAGCGAATCGGTCTACCGCCGTATGGATGCTGAGCGCAAACGAGTAGCCAATGAGTTGCGAGCAACGGGTAATGCCGATAGCGAAAAAATCCGCGCCGATGCCGACAAGCAGCGTGAAGTGACTCTGGCTGAAGCGTACCGCGATGCACAGAAACTCAAGGGCGAAGGAGATGCGAAGGCTGCCTCACTGTATGCATCCGCATTCGGTCGCAACTCGGAATTTTTTGCGTTCTACCGCAGCATGGAAGCCTATAAACAGACCTTCAAGAACAAGAGCGACGTGATGGTGCTGGATCCCAGCTCTTCCTTCTTCAAATATCTGAAGAGTCCGAGCAAAGGCGGCAAGTAGTATTGCAAATGGAATACTGGCTCGCTGCATTGGGCTTGATGCTGGTGCTGGAAGGGATCATGCCGTTTTTGTTTCCCACCCTCTGGCGTCAAACATTGGGTAAGCTGGCTCAGCTTCAGGATGGTCAAATGCGCTTTGTCGGGTTGACGCTGATGTTGGGCGGGTTGTTGCTGATATTTTGGATGAATTAAAGAATGCCGAATTGGTTGTTGCCTGAAAATATACAGGACATGTTGCCGGACGAGGCGTGGCGCATCGAAGGCATGCGTCGCGATGTGCTGGAGTTGTTGCGTTTGTCCGGCTATCAGTTGGTATCCCCCCCGTTGCTCGAATACGTCGAGTCGTTGCTTATCAACGATAGCGCGGATATGGATTTGCGCAGTTTTAAACTGGTGGATCAACTCAGCGGTCGCACCTTGGCATTGCGTGCCGACATCACACCACAAGTGGCGCGTATCGATGCGCATCTGCTCAACCGTCAGGGCGTGACGCGTTTGAGTTATGCGGGCAGCGTGTTGCATACCCAACCTTCCGGTCTGATGCGTACCCGCGAGCCGTTGCAAATCGGCGCCGAGCTGTACGGGCACAGCGGTCTGGAAAGCGATCTGGAGGTGCAGCGACTGATGCTGCAATCCTTGGCGCTGCTTGGCATTCAGGGCGTGCATCTCGACCTCGGACATGTCGCTGTTTTTAGGGCTTTGATGAAGGACGCTGCAATCGATGGCGAGCTGGAAGCGGCTTTGTTCAATGCCCTGCAAAGCAAAGATGTGCCGAGCCTGAAGGGCTTGGTTGCCGGCTTGCATCGGGATGTGCAGGCAGCGCTGCTGGCACTGCCGGAGTTATATGGCGGAGTCGAGGTGTTGCAACGTGCGCGCCAAGTCTTGCCCAGAAGCACTCATGCCGCACTGGAAGAACTGGAACGCGCAGCGTCGCAATTGCAGCCCTTGGCACAGCATATCGGAATCGATCTGGCTGAGCTGCGCGGCTATCACTATCACAGCGGCATGGTGTTCGCGGCGTATCACGCGGGCAGTCATGATGCTATCGCAGTCGGCGGACGTTACGACGATGTGGGCAAGAGCTTCGGTCGCGCGCGTGCTGCCACAGGATTCAGCATGGACTTGCGCCAATTGCACGGTTTGTTGGGCAAGCAAGCCATGCCCAAAGGAATTCTTGCGCCTCATCGGAGCGATGCCGCATTGGACGCGGCGATTGCGCAATTGCGACAACGGGGACACATGGTAGTAGTCGACTTGCTGGGGAGCCCGGCACATCATGCCGAACTGGATTGCGACCGTGAGCTGGTATCGCGCAACGGTGCGTGGGTCGTCGTCGAGATTTAAATTTGATTGGGTAGGGTGGACACACAGTGCCCACGCGGAAAAACGGTGGGCAAAGTTGCCCACCCTACGATAGGAATGAGCATGTTTAAAAATGTGGTGGTGATCGGTACGCAATGGGGTGATGAAGGTAAGGGCAAGATCGTCGATTGGCTGACCGATCACTCGCAAGGTGTGGTGCGTTTTCAGGGCGGCCACAACGCGGGGCATACGCTGGTTATCAACGGCGAAAAAACCGTGTTGCATTTGATTCCCTCTGGCATTTTGCGCGAACACGTGATGTGCTACATCGGCAACGGTGTGGTGCTTTCTCCTGCCGCGCTGCTCAAGGAAATGGATCAGCTGGCGGCGGCAGGCATCAAGGTATATGAGCGTCTGCGCATCTCCGAAGCTTGTCCGCTGATTCTGCCGTATCACGAGGCGCTAGATAAAGCGCGCGAAATCGCCAAGGGCGCAGGCAAGATCGGCACCACCGGACGCGGTATCGGTCCCGCCTATGAAGACAAGGTGGCGCGCCGCGCGATACGTCTGCAAGACTTGTTCTTCCGCGAACGTTTCGCCGCCAAGCTGGGCGAGGTTCTGGATTTTCACAATTTCGTATTGAAGAATTACTTCAATGCGCCCACCGTCGATTTTCAAAAGACGCTGGACGATGCATTGGCGCTGGCTGAACGCATCAAACCGCTGGTAATGGACGTGCCGCGCGCTTTGTATGAGGCCAACAAAGCAGGACAAAATCTGTTGTTTGAAGGTGCGCAAGGCACGCTGCTGGACATCGATCACGGCACTTATCCGTTCGTCACGTCGAGCAACTGTATTTCCGGTGCGGCCTGTGCGGGAGCGGGTGTCGGCCCGCAGACTTTGCATTATGTGCTGGGTATCACCAAGGCCTACACCACTCGTGTTGGTTCAGGCCCTTTCCCGACCGAACTCTACGATGCATTGGAGAAACAAGATCCGGTCGGCAAGCATCTGGCCGATAAGGGGCATGAATTCGGCTCTACCACCGGACGTGCTCGTCGTTGCGGATGGTTCGATGCCGCAGCGCTCAAACGCTCCATTCAGATCAATGGCGTGTCCGGTTTGTGCGTGACCAAGTTGGATGTCATGGACGGTATGGAAAGGGTGCGCATCGGCGTGGGCTACAATATCAACGGACAGTTCAGCGACATTCTCCCGGTTGGTGCCGAGTCTTTGGTCGGCTGCGAACCCGTGTATGAAGATATGCCGGGCTGGAGCGGCAGCACGGTAGGCGTGAAGAATTTCGACGACTTGCCACTGCAGGCCAGAAATTATCTGCAACGCATTGCGCAGATTTGCGAAGTGCCGGTCGATATGGTCTCGACGGGGCCTGATCGCGATGAAACGATTGTATTGCGTCACCCGTTTGCGGCATAAGGGCTGCCGTTTAATTCAGTTAATCTATTGAAAAATTAAGCCCCCGATTCCCGTTGTAAAACGGAAATCGGGGGCTTTTTATGAGGCGGCGGTTCAGTAATGCGGCGCGGGGGCGGCGTGCTCTTCGTGGGATGCATAGTAACGCGCATTCTCGTTTAGCGCGCGAGCCGCATCGCCGATAAGCGGATCGCCGCAAGTCTTGTTTTTTCCGCAACGCTCATCGTGTATGCGCGGGTTGGAAAACATGCGCAAGTCATTTTTATTCGCACCATTGATATCGCGCATCCCGCCGCCCACCATGATGTCGCCGAACTCGCCCGGCTGCGGTTTGCCGTCGCAGTTACCTTCAGCGTAACCGTTGGCATAAGGGGTAATCGCTGACATGTTGGTTTTGTCATGCCGGCATTCGGCGACGAGAGCTCCGTGGTTCAAACCCATCAGGTGTCCCAATTCGTGAGCTATGGTGTGGGCACCGCAAATGAAATTGACGACCGCGAAAGCTTTGCGCGTCGAGGAGATTGCTTCTATTGATTGGTTGACTGCGTAGGCCCGCCCGCAGCCCGGCTTCCCCAAAACAATGAGCCTGCCAACCATGGCGATGGTGTAGTCTGCTCCGTACTCCTGCGCCTTTTGGAACATGGACTCAAATCCATTTCGTTCATGCGCCATATCCTTGATGATCTGCACGTCATCTACCGTTTTGATTCGGGAAAATTCGACTTGCACGATCTCGGCATTGAGTTCCACTTCGCTGTTGCGGTAGTAGCTGTTTAGTTCATCTACATATTTATGAAGTGTCGCGCGGGTGGCTTGCTGCTGTACTGCCGTGCGGCCAAGGTCATCACTGACGATGAAACGAATGTCGATTGTTTCGGCCAATGCTCCGGCACTAGAGCACAGCGCCAGAACAAACGTGATGTTCCGCCAGTTCATTTCAAGCAAAAATCAATGTAGACCCGCGCGTGCCAGAACAAATTCGGCGATAGCCAAGGCGCGTTTTCTGCGCAATTCGTCAGATGGATGTTCAAGCAGCGCACGAATTTCCCGGGTGAATTTGATCAGTCCAACCAACTCGACCCATTGTTCCAGATTTTTGGTTTCATCGAGGGTGAGCGGGCTGTGGTCGGCATAAGCTGAAATGAACGCATCAAATCGGGAAAAGTCGGCGAGATGGATATATTGCTCGGCAAGCGAAAATTCAAAAGCGCCGTCGAGTACATCGGCTATGCGCGGGCCGAAATAGGCATTGTTGAAGTCAAAAAATATTGCCTCGCCGCGTTCGCCAGTGATCACGTTTTTGGGCGTGACATCGCCGTGATTGTGAACGAAGGGGACGGAAGCGTATAAGGCATTTCGTTTATTGTCTGAATCGAAGCGTTCGGACAGGGGGACGAATTTGGCTAATGCTTCGGCAATTTCGGGGCTGTTTGTAGTGTTGTTTAAATACTCGTTGAACAGCGGTAGCCAGATGGAGCAGATGTCTTCATAGGAAAAGTCGGTATTCAAATTCAGGGCTCGCTCGATCTGAACCTGATGGATTTGAGCTAATGCGGCACATGTTTTATCCAAAGGGTACTCGGGTTTTAACTGTGCTATCCCGTTAATGCGCTCAAATAATAGTGAGGGATGACCCTCTATGTTTTCTTCGCTTCCCTGCGCAGCGGGGATGATGCCCGCAGTCAATATGCCGCGCTCTTTGAGCTGTGTGATCAATTTTCCTTCATATACGGTATGCGCAGCAATGCGGTTGCGCTGGTAGTTTCCCGATACTTTGAAAAGCTTGAGCACGTAGTTGTGCTTGCCCGAAAATACCTTGTAGAGTGCATTTTCAGTTGCCACACTCATCTTCTCTACGGCGACTTGCGGGAGGGCGTACAACTCGGCGATGCGTAGCGCGATATTCGCTTCTTCACCCTGGCGGTTGATGGTTCCATCACGTGCACGGTCATAGAATAACTGGGCGTTAAACTTTTTCAGGAACGCATCTTTTTCTGCTTGATGCCCGCGCGAGGGGAAGAATACATACGCGTCGATCAGGTGCTCGATGAGTGGCAAATGGGGATAGTTGGCCTGCCATTGTGCAATGCCGCCAGCGATAGGTATCTGCTTGATGTGGTAGATGGCGCACTGGTTGGATGGCTCGTTCTGTTTAATTAGACTCCAGTGCGATGGAATATCTGCTTCGCGCGCCGGATCGATTTCGATCAAAATATCTACGTCCGATCCCAGTTTGACCTGGGGACCATTTACGAACGGGGCAAGGTAATGTCCCATTTCACCGCGCAATGCCGATCCCATCAGGTAAACCTTGCCGACCGCAGAAAATGCGGCGACTTCATTTCTCAGTGTGTTGGCAACTTGTTGTTGCAGAGCAGCTTGTTCGGGTGGTGCAAAATTTATCTTGGTGGGTTTTACAAACCATAGCTTTAGACTCACGAGGAAATCTGCCCATGTTTTGTAGAGTGCGGCAGCTTCCGTCTTGCTGCGTGCAGATACGCTGTAGGGGAAAATAACTTGCTGGTTAGCCGGTGAATAAAGCCAGGATTGTTGGTTGACATCGACATTCAATTGCTTTCCCGTGCTGAGCGCAAAATATAGATCGAGCACTTGGCATTTGATGCGATTGAGCGCATCCGGGTCAATGGCGCTCGCGTTGCGAGACAGAAAATCGACCAGTCGTTCCGTAGACTTGTTTCCGCGAATACGTTTGTAGTCCAACGTGGATAATTGATTGTTTACTTTTGCGACCACTTTGAGCGCTGGGCCTTGATAGCGGTGTTCATATTTTTGTGCATCTAAAGTGAAGCCGATTAGCTTAAAAATTTCGCGTATCTTGGGGAAGTGATAGGCCGCGACGGCGATAGCCAATAACTCTCCCGGTATATTGCCGACATCTAAAGTGAAATCGACATCGTTGTCCTCCAGCAGCTCAAGCACTTCGTCGTAGGTGGAGGCATAGGGGCTATCAACATCGAGATTTTTAAACAACTTTGCAATCTGGCGAAATTCGGTTTCATTGAACAAAAGTTTGTAGTTGCGGCAGTGAAAATGAAATCCATCGCTGCATTCTTCCAGAGAGAAACGTTGTTGGTGATATTTGACATCGTGTTTGAGTAGCGACTCTGTCCAGATGCGTACATCATCCTGATTTGCGTTGGGGAGATTGCCGTCCTGATAGTTTTTTTCATTGATGATGGTTTCTAATTCCTGCGACTGTTTGCGAAATGCATCGCAAATATCCTCAAATTCGCCACGGCTCAATTCGATACGCAAGTCGCGATAATGGATGTGGATGTTTTCCTCCATGTCGAGGAAGAAATGCTGGTGGCGCTGTTTGCCCAGTATGTTGCTACGATAAAGCATTTTTTTTATAACACCCATGACGCTTAATTCCCCAGAACAAATTCAATAATCAATGCCATTGGTCGGGCTTCTTGCTCGGATTTTAAATCAAAATGACGCAAAGCGACTTAGTTCTGATGCTGCAAAATAGTTGCCAAAAATTTGGCAGGCGATGAAGGTAAACAAGCCGATGATTGCCAGCATTCTTGCACGATAAAAAAGCGGGATTCCTTTCACAGGAATCCCGCCAGTTTATGTTGTCCAGCTTACTGGATTACCACTCGATTTTATCAATGTTAGAGAAGTCGATCGTCCCATTCTCGGTAGTGATATGGCCTGACATATTGTCACCGACAATGTTCCCATCTTGGTCAGTGCCATGATCCCCATCAATCTCGACTGTCCAGCCGCCTGAAGAAGGCCCGCCTCCAAGATCGATTTCAATTGTGTCAGTCCAATTGCCGCTGCTACCGCCATCTACCGTTGAATTACCGGAGAAATCGCCGAAGGTGAACACATCGTCCCCCTGACCTCCATTCATGACATCGTTACCGTCAGAAGCTGCAAAGGTGTCGTTACCATTTCCTCCTGACAACGTGTCGTTGCTATTGCTACCAGTTACATGGTCGTCCCCATTGTTGCCGTCCTCGGAGTTGTTGCCGTCCTCGGAGTTGTTGCCGTCCTCGGAGTTGTTGCCGTCCTCGGAGTTGTTGCCGTCCTTGGAGTTGTTGCCATCCTCTGATGTTGATGCGGGAGCCGTGGTCGAAACCGGAGCGGTCGTGCTCACCGGAGCGGTTGTCGAAACCGGAGCCGTCGTGCTGACTGGAGCAGTTGTCGAAACCGGAGCCGTTGTGCTCACTGGGGCTGTAGTCGAAACCGGAGCTGTAGTCGAAACCGGAGCCGTGGTCGAAACCGGAGCCGTCGTGCTGACTGGCGCTGTAGTCGAAACCGGAGCCGTTGTGCTCACTGGTGCCGTAGTCGAAA
>WSYA01000032.1:0-30217 GCA_009773615.1 Gallionellaceae bacterium | reverse complement strand
AGTCGAAACCGGAGCCGTCGTGCTGACTGGCGCTGTAGTCGAAACCGGAGCCGTCGTGCTGACTGGCGCTGTAGTCGAAACCGGAGCCGTTGTGCTGACCGGAGCAGTCGTGCTGACCGGAGCAGTCGTGCTGACTGGAGCAGTCGTGCTGACTGGAGCAGTCGTGCTGACTGGAGCAGTCGTGCTGACTGGAGCAGTCGTGCTGACCGGAGCAGTCGTGCTGACTGGCGCTGTAGTTGAAACCGGAGCCGTTGTGCTGACTGGCGCTGTAGTCGAAACCGGAGCCGTTGTGCTGACTGGCGCTGTGGTCGAAACCGGAGCCGTTGTCGTTGTCGGTACTGTTGTTGTGTGCGGTGCAGATGTGCCAGATCCAAGGGGGGCTGCAGTTACAGTTGCAGCAGGCGTTGATGTTGCTACAGGCGTTGGAGTCGCTGCTG
Organism: Gallionellaceae bacterium; assembly: GCA_009773615.1. GTDB lineage: Bacteria > Pseudomonadota > Gammaproteobacteria > Burkholderiales > Gallionellaceae > PALSA-1006. The sequence continues at coordinate 29,780 of WSYA01000032.1, read as the reverse complement.
TTTCGGGAGACGGAACAAATTGATCACCAGCAGTTGCTGTGCTTGAACTGCCGCTAGCACTGCTGCTAGTGCTGCCGCCGACGACGGTGGGAGCAGTTCCCGGCGAATTGCTTGTTACATTGGGAGTGCCTTGGGCATTGGTAGGGTTGTTCACCTCTGCTCCACCTTGGGGAAGCGTTAGGGCAACAAAAGGCACGGCATCTTGTTGGCCGGCGCTGTTTGATTCTATGTTAGGGGTCGTTCTGCTTGCAGACACGGTCTGACGTTGTACGTTCAGCCCAGAGTCACCAAGGCTCCCTATCTCGGTCTGAACTTGACGTCCTGCTTGTTCTTTTCCGATGGCGACTTGAATATTTTCGTTGCCGGAACCATCGACTCTGGCTGGCCCGCCAATCGAACTGTCTGCTTGACCTATGCCGCCGGTATTTTGTACTGGACTAAGCGAGGTCATCTCATCAAATGAAACAGCCTGCTGATCTGCGCTAATCTGTCCCTGGTTTGGAGTATTGCCTTCGTTGTTGCTAGCCATGTTTGATTCCCCTGTTTGGTTGCTTAACCGACTAAACAATCTTGTTCAATCATTTTTTGATGTTGCGATATTACTTGTGGTAAATGCAAATATATAGACAGCCGGAAGTTATAGTCCTAGCGCTCATGGAACGACATTGAGACAACGTCGATCAACGGTTTTACTAGGTATGCGAGCAGGGTTTTCTCTCCTGTGAGTATCTCGGCTTCCACCTTCATGCCGGGTTGCAGAAGATTGCGACCCGGTACATCGCCGACATACGGGTGCTCCAATTCGACCAAACCCTGATAATACGAAATTTTATCTTCACCCACCATGCTTGAGGCTCCTACTCTTTTCAGGGTGCCTTTGACAAAGCCGAAGCGGGAATAGTCGTAACTTGTTATTCGCAGATTGACAGGTTGTCCTACTTTGACAAAACCGATATCCCGAGGCGAGATGCGCACCTCAGCTTCGAGCGTGGCGCTATCCGCAATAATCTGCATGAGCAATACACCCGGTTGAATAACCTGCCCGATATTATGCACGCGCATGTCCAAAATATAGCCACGGATGGGTGCGCGGACTTCAAGACGGCTTACACGGGCTTGTAGCCGTAGAAGAGTTTCTTCCAGCTCGGCGATCTCGGCCCGCACTGTTCCCAACTCAGCCAGGGCATCGCGCCGTGAATGATTCTGGGTGTCAGTGTGGCGGTTTCTAGTCTCAGCCAATTCCTGTTCAGCAACGCCTATTTCTTCTGTCAGCCGATCAATTTCACCCGAAGCAGTTACTTTTGCCCGGCGTGTTTCCAATAGAACGGTGCGATTGACCAATTGACGGGATGCGAGATCTTCGCGCATTGCGGAAAGCTCGCTTGTCAGGGCTTGCTGTTCCAAGGCAACGGATAATGACATTTTGAGTTGGCGGATACGCTGCGTGCGTTGGTTGATCTGACGCTCCAATATGGAAAGGGTCGATTTCAACGTGGCCAATTGCGAGGTATACATGTCTTGTTGATTGGAAACCATGTCCGGTTGCTCTATGCCGAGTTTGGCAAAATCGGGCTTCCTATCTTCGGTGAACGCCACAAGACGTTCTTCGCGCAGACGTAGTGAATCGAGGCGTGCCTTCATTTGCCGAAAATCGGCAAGCGCCTGGGTGCCGTCGATACGCAGCAACACCTCACCTTGTGAAACAAGTTTGCGCTCTTCAGCGAGTATTTCACCCACTACACCGCCATCCAGATGCTGTACCAACGTTATGCTACCGGAGGGAACGACTTCGCCCTGGGCATGCGCTACCTCTTTCATGCGCGTTAATGCCGCCCATACCAGAAAAATCAGAACTAGCGCCCCGACGATAAACAGGATGGGTCGGACAAAAGCGGGAACCAGCTCTTCTTCAATATGGATGCTCTCCGAAAGCAGGCTGCGCTCCCGTTTGCCCAGCGGGGTTGTAAGCGGGGATTCCGATTCTTGGGACGGCTCTGATTTCTTGTTGAAGAACATTTAGCTTAGCTCCGACAGTGAGAAACCATAATGACGGAAGAGCGCCCGCGCAGCCATTCCACGCAACGCACTAACGCCTGTTCTCCTGACTGGTCCATACCCGTGCCCGGCTCGTCGAGTAACACGATGTCGGCCGGCTTAAGCATGGCGCGCGCGAGCGAAAGACGTTGGCGAAAACCGTTCGACAACTGAGAAGAGTTGTCATTGGAAATTCGGGTGTTAAATCCTTGCGCAAGTGCAGCGATATCCTCAGCCAAGCCGGCCATTTTCGTTGCCCAATTTAACTCCGCATCGGAGGCAGTCGGGTGTGCCAGACGCAGATTCTGCGCCACCGTGCCGTAAAATAACTCGCATTGCTGCGGCATATAGCTGATTTTGGCACGCAGATCGGCGGCGGCAAGTTGGCGAATATCCACGTTATTGACGCGAATGGTTCCGGCTTGAGGGACATATATGCGCTCAATCAGTTTTAGCAGGGTGGATTTGCCCGAGCCGTTTCCCCCCGCGATCACAATTACTTGTCCCGGAGGCACTGTGAACGATACTCCCAGCAAAACTGGATCGGCATCGTTGGCATAACGGAATGATACCCGCGCAAAGCTTAGCGTCCCTCCCTCGACAGGGCTGATAGTTTGCAGTACACCGGATTCCGATTCACCTTTGATGCGCATCAGGTTTTCGACTTGACGTATGGTGGAACGAATGTGAATGATTGCGGTTGCTGAAAGAAAAATATTCTGCATCGGGCCATTGACCCGCCAAAGAATCATCATGGTTGCCACCATGGTGCCGTTGCTGATCTGGCCTCGTATCACGAGGTAAGCGGACAACGCCAAAGCCATCAGGCCGGTGGTGGAAGTCAGTATCTGCGCCATGCCATTGATGCGCGCCTGCAGTTGATTGTTTTTGAAATTGGCCATGACCGATTTTCCGCTTAGTTCCCGGAATCGATTTGTCCATGATTTATCTGCACCCACAGAGCGGATAGCACTCATGTCGGTTAACGTTTCACTCAGGAACTCCCAGCGCGCTGTGGATAACATTCCAGACTTGGCTACGGATATCTCGCTGGGTTTACGCGTAAAGAACCATAGCAGGGTAAAAAACACTATCGACGTAAGCATTACCAGTAACACCCACGAATTGATAACGGCAATGGCCAGCAGCAACACCAGTGTTGAAGGCAACTCAAAAGCCAATAATGCAGCCGGCCCCAGAAAGAAATCGCGCAGACTCTCCAAATTTTTAAAGCGTCCCACTTGATTGCTGACTGTCGCCCCGTCGGTAGAGGTTGCCGGCAGACTGATGATGCGCTTGAACAGGGTATTTCCCAAAATATACTCGAAACGCCCACCGACAAACGCAAGAATCTTACTCTTGAGGTTGCGCAATAAGCCGTCGGCAGCAATTGCTACAACCACCCCGAACATGATGAAAGCCCCCATTACAATATCGCCGGAAGGCAACACCATATCCAGTGTCGCCCTCACAAATAACGGCGGCGCCAAAGCGAGCAGGGCACCTGCCAGCGTAAGAACAAAGGCCAAATAAATATGGCTTTGGAAGCGCAATAAAATGCCGCTGATCCAGGTCGATTCCATGCGGCGGGAATGGCGCGGTTCATCGGATTTTTGAAACAGGAAAATTTCCCCTAACTCCATGCTAGGCTCGATTTCTGTTTCGGCGCGCAAGTTGCTGTCAAACGCCCACAAATTTCCGTTGGACTGTCGTTTCAAAATCACCATTGCCGCTTTGTTGGGCGGCACAAAAAGGCAGGGCATCAAGCGCGAATCCAGGCTTGCCAGATGACCGTTCAAATGCTTGGGGAAATGCTCCAGGTTGGCCAAGATCGAACACAGCACGGTGACATCCATGAGTCTTGCCATGTGCGGCATGGCATCAGCCAGTTGGCGCGGTTGTCCCTGCCACTCGATGGCTTTTAACAGCGGCAGCAAGCATATCGACAGGTCGGATTCTTCATCAAACTGGCGGCGGACAACAGCGGAAAGGTCGTCGCTGGATGCGGGGCGCTCAGGCGCACTCGAGGGGGCCGGAGAAACCGATGTGGAGATGGCTGCATCGGGGTGTGTTTCGATAATCCCTTCGAACAGTCGGCCATCAACCAGAGAATAAATTTTGTCGGCAAGTTTGATCAGTGAAGGGCGGTGGGTTACCAGCACGATGCTGCATTTTCCTTTCTGCTCGATCAGATAGTCGAGCAGCAACTTGTCCATACGCATATCGAGGGAAATATTGGCTTCGTCGAACAAAATCACGCTGGGCTTATGCACCAGCGCCCTGATGATGGTGATGACTTGGCGTACGCCTGCGGGTAAAGTTTCTGCCACACCTTCACCTACAGGGGTTTCATATCCCAACTTCATTCCTGCCACGATTTGATCCAATCCCAGCTTGCTGGAGATTCTCAGCGCTTCATCCTGAAGGCTGGCGTCGAACATAGTCATGTTCTCAAGAAGCGTACCGGAAACAATCGTGCCGGTTTGCGGCAACAGAGCTATTTGCTTGTACACGCTGCACGTGGTGTAACTGTTCAAAGGCTTGCCATCCACCAGAATTTCGCCGGAACTGGGTTGCAGCATGCCGTTCATCAACGACAGCAGACTGGTTTTTCCGCTCCCGCTCGCCCCTTGAATGGCGATGACCTGTCCCGCTTCAAGCTTTAAGGGAAGATTGGAAAAAAACTCCATCCATGAAGAAGTGTTTGAAAAAGAATCATCTTTATGCCCGTTGGGATTAACATCGCCGTAAAGAGCGCTTCTGGCTAATGATCGTGTGGCTCTGGAATTGGCAGTTTTAAACTTCAGGGTAACGTTGCGCAACTCCAGTTCTTTTGCAAGCGGAGGCATTTGCGGCTTTTCCTCATCCTTATTGTAGGGCATAGCAAACACTTGATTCAGCTTCTCAAGAGCTGCTATAAAAGATTGGTAGCGCATCCACACCGACAGGCCCTTGCGCAGCGGTTGCAGCGCGCGCACCGACAGCATCATGCAGGCGGATAAGCCACCCGGGGTCATTTTCCCGTTTATCACGAACCACGAGCTGGCAAATACCACTGCCACGATCATGATCTGCGAAAACAACATGCCCATATTTGAAGCGAGTGCGTTGCCGCGTATCAACGCGTCGTCGAGCACCGAATTGGTCTCTTGCAAGCGCTCGTAACGGCGCAGCATCAGCGACTCCATCGTCATCGTCTTTACGGAATAAATGCCGGACAACACCTCGGCGAGAAACCCCAAGCGGCGCTCATCTTGGATAGTGCGTTGCCGGACCTGTTCGCGCATCCAGTTACCAAAACGATATATCAGGTAAAAAAACAGCAGCAGCAGGAACACTGGTACGGCGAACAGCCAGCCGCCGATGATGTAGATCACTATGGGGTAGAGCACCACAAAAGGCAGATCGAATAACACCAGCACTGCTTGTCCCGAATAAAACTCCGATACCTTGGTGGTCGCGAGAATTCTTTCTTCATGTTTGCTCAGCTCATCCTGCTGATAGTTTTGCAAGGGTACATGCATCAGCCGTTCGAGCGCGGCAACGCTGGTATTGTGCTCGAAGCGGGCACCCAGCCAACTGGTCACTGCACCATTGATGCCGCGCAACACCTCTTCCAGAACCAAAGCGATCACTACGCCCAGAACTAAAAATGCCAGTGTCTCCAAGGACTGGTTCGTTACCACACGGTCAAGAATTTGCAGGATCGCGAGCGGAAGCGCCAGCCCCAGTATGTTGATCAATAAAGTAGAAAGGCCCAAACCCGGCAACACCCGGCGCAAATCGGGCGAGCGGAAGAGTTGGCGCAATAGGTTCTCATCGGTCAGAAAGTTATTGCCCTGATTAAGTGTTGAGCGCGTTTTATTCATGCTATTTCATAACTGAATTGCCGATAGCCCGGCGCAGCAAAGGATGGGTGAAGGTGAGCCATTTGTCCGCGCTGTACGATAGTACGCCGGATGCCACGGCCCGTTCCATCTGCGGACGCAATGCTTCAACATCTTCACCCAGCGTTGCGGCTACCTCTTCCAAGCTTGCGCCAGCGGTATTCTTTGCCACTTCGCGCAGTAAGTTGTGATCCAAGTGCAGGCTGTCGAGACGGGCATTGATCGCCACCCGCAGCGGTAACGCGAGCGACTCATCATGGTGACGCGCCAGTTCGACCGCGAACAGCGGCACGCCGGCCGCCGCACTGGTAATCCGCTGTACTGTTTGCGCGCGCTCCTTGATGGTTCCTTTGCCCAGTGCATCGCGCACCAGCGCCTGTATGGATTGTGTGGACAGCCGACGCAGGCTTATTGTTTCGGTCGGGATGGCGGTGTTTTCGTGCACACCTCTGCGTCCCGAAAAAATAAGCAGCTTCCCGCTTCCGACCGCAACTGCTCCAGCGGTAGAAAGTAGCATTTGTTGCCCTTTGCTCAACAAATGAAAATCGTCGATCACAACGAGTTCGGGGCGGTGCCCGGAACCGGTGTGCAGCAACGCAACAACCTCTTCAACAGAGCATTCTGTGTCTCTTGCGGTGTCGTAAAGCGCACTGCCCAGCACTGACGGTAAGCTGCGCCAAAAATGCACCTTGCCGTTTTGCCGGATGCATATTGTTGAAATAGCCTCGCACAGGAGGGACTTTCCCATGCCCATCTCGCCTTCCACCAGAATCAATTTTCCGTTTCCATGCGTTGCTTCAGTCAGCGCTGCGTTAAGCCGTGCCAGTTCGGCATCCCGCCCAACCAGCCGGTAAGTTCGGCGCGATCCGGTCCAGTGCAGATTTTTTAATTCGGCTAAAGGCATAGTCGGTGACAGTTCCTTTGCTCCCCCTATGCCAAATAGTTCGATCAGATCCAGCGCTGTTGGGTCGAACACGAATTGTCCAGCGGGGATGTCGTTCAGCAATTCGCGCGCAGAGGCAATGGCGGCGCTGGCAATGGCCTCCCCGGTCCAGCCGCCGAAGCGTTGCATGCTTGCAAAAGCCAGCCCCGCTGTCATGCAACCGTGCAATTTTTGCGCTGTTTCACTATCCATCGCCAACAAGTCGTCATAGACATGGCGCGCGGCTTGCAAGGCTACGGCCAGGTCATATTCGGTGACCCGCTGAATACCAAAAATCAAGTCTCCGGCATTTCCGTTACGTGCCAGAAATACCGCATCGTTAGCGGAGGCAATAGCCGCCAAGCAGCCATACATGAGCTTCACGGACAGGTGGTTGGCATCCGCAGGGAGTGCGATGCTGAGCACGACACAGGGGCGATTTTCCAGAAGATCGGCCATCGGTAAGGTAGTGCTACGGTTTTGCTGAGCCTGAAAAATCTCCATGCCATGAGATACCGCCATAGCACGATTGCTGACATTTAATTTTTTGAAGATCGCGACAATGTGCTGCTTGACCGTGCCAAGGCCGATCCCCAACTCTTGCGCGACATCTTTGTTGACCTTGCCCGCCTGCAGTAGCTTGAGAATTTGGTGCTGGCGCTGGCTCAGTTCCGGTTGAGAGCGAGTGTTGTCGTTCATGGTTGGCTCCTTTGGGTTCCACTTTGGCCGGATGCAAGAGGCGAGTTTATTTCCACTTTTTCAGCAAACGATTTCGATGACACGACGCTGCAACGCTGTTGTCCTGCACGCAGCATTGAGCAAAAATCCTCAGCCGTTTGTTTTTCGGAAAACTTGGCAACAAATAACTGATAGAGGGGGGCGTGTTCTTTGCCCGTGTTACTTAAACGGACTTGGCGCGGAAGAATTGTCCTGTTTTTCATCTGCGCAGGGAAACGGGTGAGTAAATCACGCCATGCAGTTGCAATAGAGCTACGGTCATATGCATCTGACATGTCCGCCAGCCAGAATTGCTGATCGGACCAGTTCACTCCATCGACTAGCCTTGCTCTCTCTTTCGTTGCCGCGAGCGCGTCTTGTTCCGCCTTCAGGTGTGCCACTTCCGCTTCCGCCGCAGTCTTGGCTTTCTGCTCGGCTTTCACGCGTGCGGCCTCGGCTTGAGCTTCTTTTGCTGCTTGTGCGTCTGCTTCAGCCTTGGCTTTCTTTTCCGCGTTTAAGCGCAGAGCTTCAGCTTTGGCCTCTTCCAATGCTTTGGCTTTTGCGATCTTGGCTTCAGTCGCCAGTCTTGCTCTTTCTTCAGCTGCCACTCGCGCATCTTGCTCTGCTTTCAGGTGTGCAGCTTCCGCTTCTGCCGCAGCTTTAGCTTTCTGCTCGGCATTCACGCGTGCGGCCTCGGCTTGGGTTTCTTTTGCTGTTTGTGCGTCTGCTTCAGCCTTGGCTTTCTTTTCCGCGTTTAAGCGCAGTGCTTCAACTTTGGCCTCTTCCAACGCTTTGGCTTTTGTGATCTTGGCTTCTGCTGCCAGCTTTGCCCTTTCTTTTGTTGCCACCAGCGTGTCTTGCTCAGCCTTCAAGCGTGCCACTTCTGCGGCAGCAGCAGCCTTGGCTTCCTGTTCGGCCTTCACGCGTGCGGCCTCGATTTTGGCTGCCCACTGTGCTTCTTTTGCCGCTTGTATTTCTGCTTTAATCCTGGCTTGCAGTTCAGCTTTCAAGCGCGCTGCTTCGGCTTTAGCTTCCTGTTGGGCTTGTAATTTTGCAGCATGGGCTATCGCCGCTGCTTGAGCGTCTGCTTCAGCTTTGGCTTGCTTCTCCGCCTTTATACGTAGCGCTTCAGTTTTGGCTTCTTCCAACGCTTTGGCCTTTGCGATCTTGGCTTCAGCGGCTAGCCTTGCTCTTTCTTTGGTTGCAATCAGCGCGTCTTGCTCCGCTTTCAGGCGCGCCACTTCCGCTTCCGCCGCAGTTTTGGCTTCTTGCTCGGCCTGCACGCGCGCGGCCTCGATTTTGGCGATGCGCTGTGCTTCTTTTGCTGCTTGTTTTTCAGCCTTGATTCTGGCCTGCAGCTCGACTTTTAAGCGTGCTGCTTCGGCTTGTGCTTCCTGCTGGGCTTTCAACTTTGCAGCGCGGGCCGTCGCCGCAGCTTGTGCCTCTGCTTCAGCTTTTGCTTGCTTTTCCGCCTTTAAGCGCAGCGCTTCAACTTTGGCTTCTTCCAATGCTTTGGCCTTTGCGATCTTGGCTTCTGTCGCTAGCCTTGCTTTCTCTTTTGTTGCCGCAAGTGCATCTTGCGCTGCCTTCAGGCGCGCCACTTCTGCCGCCGCCGCAACCTTGGCTTCTTGTTCGGCCTTCACGCGTGCGGCCTCGGCCTGGGCTTCTTTCTCGGCTTGTTTTTTCGCGTTGACTCTGGCCTGCTGTTCAGCTTTCAAACGCGCTACATTGGCTTTTAACTGTGCTACTTCGGCTTCCGTTTCCTGCTGGATTTTTAACTTTGCGTCTTTGGCTACAGATTCTAGATTTGCTTTTTCTTCCTCGGCCAGCAGCGCCTTATGTTCAGCTTCCAAGCGTGCAGCCTCGGCTTCCGCTGCCGCCTTGGCCTCTTGCTCGGCCTTCACGCGTGCGGCCTCAACTTTGGCTTGCGCCGCTGCTTTGATGCGCACTTCTTCAGCTTCTTCCAAGGCTTTGGCTTTTGCGACCCTGGCTTCCGCTGAGGCTTTGGCTTCTTGCTCGGCCTTAGCGCGTGCGGCCTCGGCTTGGGCTTCCTTGGCTGCTTGCCTTTTTGCATTGACTCTGGCTTGTTGTTCGGCTTTCAACCGAGCCACGTCGGCTTTCAACTGGGCGACTTTGGATTCCGCTTCCTTCCGGACTTTCAACTTTGCTTCCTTGGCTACGGCTGCCAGTCTTGCTTTTTCTTCCTTGTCCAAAAGTGCTTCACGCTTTGCTTCCTCGTGCGCAGCTTTCGCTTCCGCTGCCGCCAGAGCTTGTTGTTCGGCTTTTACGCGTGCTGCCTCGATTTTAGCGACCCGTTGTGCCTCAACCTCGGCTTGTTTTTCAGCTTTGATTCTGGCCTGCTGCTCGGTTTTCAAGCGCGCTGCCTCGGCTTGTGCTTCCTGCTGGGCTTTCAACTTTTCAGCGCGGGCCTCAGCCGCCGCTTGTGCGTCTGCCTCGGCTTTGGCTTGTTTTTCCGCTTTTAAGCGCAGTGCTTCAACTTTGGCCTCTTCCAAGGCTTTGGCTTTTGCAATCTGGGCTTCAGCTGCCAGTCTTGCTCTTTCTTCAGCTGCCACTCGCGCATCTTGCTCTGCTTTCAGGCGTGCAGCTTCCGCTTCTGCCGCAGTCTTCGCTTCTTGCTCGGCTTTCACGCGTGCGGCCTCGGCTTGAGCTTCTTTTTCGGCTTGTTCTTTAGCTTTGATTCGGGCCTGCTGCTCAATTTTCAGGCGCGCTATGTCGGCTTTCAACTGAGCTACTTCGGCTTCCGTTTCCCGCTGGACTTTCAGTTTTGCGTCTTTGTCCGCAGATTCTATTCGGGCTTTTTCTTCCTCATCCATCCGAGTTTTTTGCTCAGCTTTTACGCGTGCGGCTTCGGCTTGGGCATCTTTTTCGGCCTGTTCTTTAGCTTTGATTCGGGCCTGTTGCTCCGCTTTCAGTTGCGCTACGTCAGCTTTCAATTGTGCTATTTCGACTTCCGTTTCCCGCTGGACTTTCAGCTTTGCGTTTTTGGCTATGGATTCTAGACTTGCCTTTTCCTGGGCAGTCAGCTTGGCTTCTTGCCTGGCTTTCTGGTGCGCCTTTTTATCTGCCGGTGGCGCGGGCTGCGCACCCTGTTTGGGTATGATATTGACGACCACCGAGGCTTCTGCATATTGATTGAAAAGATCAAACGCAAACACATTGCAGCTACCTGACAGCAGCAAAAAACACACTACTCCGAACGTAAAATTCCTTAAAGATGAGAGCTGATGATATATGCGGTATTTCATCTACATGCCCTCCGGCGAAGTTTTTGAGACAGTGACTTTCGTAGATAGTATTGCCTTCCCTTCCTCGCCCAGCCGTGCTTTTTCTTCACTTGCTAGCAGTGCTTCTTGCTCGGCTTTCAGGCGCGTCACTTCGGCTTTTGCCGCAGCCCTAGCTTCTTGCTCGGCTTTTAAGCGCGTAGCCTCGGCCAAGGCTTTTTTCGCAGCTTGTTTTTCTGCTTTGATTTTGGATAGCTGCTCGGCCTTCAATTTCGTGGGGTCGGTTTCCGCTGCCGCATGTGCGTCTGTAGCCGCATTTGCGTTTGCCTGCCCAACTTTGCTTTCTTCCGTGACACCGGTGGTTGCGATATGGGCTTTGGGCACTAGACTTTCCTTTTTTGCCTCTTCCATAAGCGCTTTCTTTTCTGCTTTTAGGTGAGCTATTTCAACGTCTTCCGTTGTCATGCTTTCCTCTGCCGGAGTTGCTTTTTCTTTCGCGGGTGTCGGCGTTTCTTGTCCTGTATGCGGACTTATAACTGGAGTTTTCTCAGCCGTTTTGACTGTAGCCCCTGCAGCAGTTCCGGAGGCGGAGGGGGGCGGCGGCTCAGACGTTGATGGCGCAGCATAACCGTCGCTCCTCCCGAGCGATTTCGACGGCACGACACCGCACTGCTGCTGCCCGGCACGCAACATTGAACAGAACTTCTCAGCCGTCCGTTTTTCGGTGAATTTGGCAATAAATAACTGATAAACGGGAGTGCGCTCTTTGCCGTCATCGCTCATTCTGCTTTGACTGCGCGGCAGAATAGTCCGGCTTTTCATCTGCTCAGGAAACCGGGCGATCAAATTATGCCAAGCGGTGGTAATGCCGTTACGGTCATACACATCGGTCATCTCGACCAGCCAAAATTGATCATCGGACCAGTCCACTCCATCGGCTTGTTTTTTGACCTGCGGGATTGCCGCAAGCGCTGTATTCGGGCGAGTACCTGAGGGATGATTTTCTAAAATATTTTTGTCAGATGACGTTTCAGTCGCGGTCTTGATCGGCTTGCCAGTTTTCGCGGAATATTTTTCAAACTGTTCTGCTGCGGATAGTGAAACAGACCCATCAAACGATTTTGACGAGACTACAACGCAACGTTGTTGTTCGGCTCCCAATGCCGCACAAAGCTTGTTAGCCATTTCTTTGTCGGGAAGATTGGCGATGTACAACCGATACCAGGATGCGCGCTCTTTGTCTGCCACCTTTACCTGGCCTTGCCGTTGGGGGAGCAAAGCCAGACTTTCCATTTGATGCGGGAACCGGTTGTTCAAGTCTCTCCATGCAGGCATCACGGCACCACGGTCATATACTCCGGAAAGTTCCACCAGCCAATGAGTTGCACCGTCCTTCAATACCTCTCCGGCCCAATCTATTTCACGGGTTTTATTCTCCTTGGCAAGACCGTTTCCGGCTGGATTGTTGTTGAATACCGGTGGCGCAGGCCGTGCGCTTTCTTCGGGCATGACATTATCAACGGAGACCCCTCCTCCCAATGCGCTGAACAGATTGACCAGGCTACGGTAACGATCCATGCGCACGCTGTACCAATCGTCCAGATTGCGTTGATAAGTTCGTTGTGTATCCAACAGAACCAAATAATCCACGGCTCCAGCCATAAAGGCTTCCTGGCTGTAATTCCAGGCGCGTAGTGAAGAATCGGCGGCCATATCCTGAGCTTCCAGACGTTTACCCGTATAGTTGAGCGCGCTCAAGGAGTCATCGACTTCGCGCACTGCGTCATAAATCACGCGCACATAGGTTTCCACTAGCTCTTCGTGCACCGCCCGGGCAAATTCCACTTCTTTGGAGCGTTTTCCGCTATCGAATATGCTTACCGAAAGATTGGCAATCGTGTTCCAGAAGAGTGCCTGCGGTAGGAATAGCTGCGACATGTGCATGCTGCCGTAACCCGCCTGAGCGGTCAGATCCAAGGGCGGCAATATGCGCGCCCGGGCAACATCAATATCCGCATCAGCTGACAATAGCCGCGACTCCATTGCGCGCACGTCAGGCCGACGCAACAATAATGCCGAGGGCATATCGGGCAGCACTTGTGGAAACTTGACCGAGTTCAAGCCGTTGCGGGAAAGCTTTAATTCCACTGGCGCCGAACCCAGCAGAGCGGCTAAGCGATTGATTACGACCTCACGTTGTTGCTCAAGAACTGGAATGGTTGCCTTGACCGAGTAAATGGCCGCCTTCTGCTGTTCCTTTTCTGTGATGGTGGCATCGCCTACTTGTAAACGCCCGTCCACTGATGCAAGCATCTCGCCTAATGATTTTTCGGTCTCGCGCGCAATGCGCAAACGGTCATTGAGCGAAAGGTACTCGATGTAAGCGACGGCCACATTGGCAACCACGTTTCTTTGCATATCGTCGCGCTGGTAAGTCGCACGTAGCAACTGCAATTCGGCGGCTTCGTACAACGAGGCGGTCTCGCCCCAAATGTCCGGGCGCCAATCTCCCTTGAGGCTGATTTGATTCGAGGGGCGCGCAGTGTTGTTGCCGTTGGCATTGCCTCTCCCCGCGCCGAACTCCGGATAGGTGGTGCTGGATTGGATAGGCATGGAGATCGTCGGCACTTTATCGGATCCCGCTTGACTGAGTCGCGCTTTGCTTTGCGCAATGCGTAACAACGATATTCTCAGGTCCGGGTTGTTAGCCAGAGCGCGATCCATTAAGTCGTTTAGCTCCTGGCTACCCAATAAGCGCCACCATTCGGTCAGCTCCGCATTTAGCCGCAATGAGGATGCAGTGGAAGGCGGAGGCGCGTTTAAAGCGCGCGAGTCACTGGCGACAGCCGGTGCTTTTGCGAATTGCTGGGGGAGGTTGAGCGCAGGAGTATCGTATTTATCGCGCTTGGCTACACAGCCGGACAGAAGGAGACCCAATGCTGTGAAAGCAATGTTCCGCATAATTCTTTGCTTGGACAGGCTGCTCATTTGCCTGAAACCAAGAGTCGCAGCTTACCTTGAAGGTAGGAGCAAGTTGAGGTCTTTTTGTTATACATGTCCCCCCGAAGGCCGTACATCTTGCAGATGCCGGAAGGGGAGCGGTGATGAAGGGTGAAGTTGTATTGAAAACAATATGGGCATAAACGTTTTTTAATAGGTACGTTGCTTTTATTTTTTGTAATTCCTTGAAAGTCAGAACAAACCCATTATTCCTATGGAGAAATTGTAGCATATAACTTGTATTTTTTTACATTGGAGCGTGAGTGCGGCGGCGATAATGCAGATGAAATATTTTTTGTCGAGTGTAAAAGCAAAAGATTGAAGGGAAGTCGGAAATTATGGGGGGATAGTGTAGAATGCCGCTCGATTTAGTAGGGCGCGGCACGGAAAAATGTCGGGTGATTTTTTGGCAACAAAAAACCGCATCAGCCGTCTAAAGTTGGCATAAATGCGGTTCTTGCGCTACTTTTTGATGGTGCCCGGAAGAGGACTCGAACCTCCACACCTTGCGGCACACGGACCTGAACCGTGCGCGTCTACCAATTCCGCCATCCGGGCATTGCTTGAGGGGGCGCACTTTAATAGCTATAGGATTTACTGTCAATGACAACAAAGAAAAAAAACATTCGCGAACTCGATCCATTTTTGGAGCGTGAGCGTGAGCAATATGACAACCCGTTGCCCAGCCGCGAATATATTTTGCAGATATTGGCCGAGCGCGGTGTGCCGGTAGAGCAGGACGAGCTATGCACTCTGTTGCGTATCGAGCTGGATGAAGAGGATTTATTTAACCGTCGCCTGCGCGCGATGGAACGCGACGGCCAGATCATGCGTAACCGTAAACGCGCTATTTGCGTCATGGACAAGCTGGATCTGGTTAAAGGCAAGGTGCAGGGACATCCCGACGGTTTCGGCTTTTTGATCCCGGAAGACGGCAGCGACGATCTGGTGCTGAGCGCCAAGGAGATGCACAAAGCGCTGCACGGTGACATCGTGATGGCCCGGGTGGGCGGCACCGACCGGCGCGGACGGCGCGAGGCCAGCATCGTCGAAGTGCTGGAGCACGGCACCACACGCTTGGTCGGGCGCTTGTACGAGGAGCACGGTATCCGTTTTGTGGTGGCCGAGAATCGTCGCATCAGTCAGGACATTCTGGTTGCGCCCAGCCCTGAGTATGCCAATGCGCAGGTTGGGCAGGTGGTCATGCTGGAGATATTGTCACAGCCTTCCAAACACGCACAGCCGGTGGGACGCATCATCGAGGTGTTGGGCAACTATGCCGATCCGGGTATGGAGATCGAGATCGCGTTGCGCAAGCATGATCTGCCAAACGAGTTTCCCAACGACGCCAAACATCAGGCGGAGAAATTCTCGCCGTTGGTTAAAGCCGAGGATTACGCGGGGCGCGAAGATGTGCGACAGTTGCCGCTGGTGACGATCGACGGCGAGACCGCGCGCGACTTTGACGATGCGGTGTATTGCGAACCTTCGGGTAGCGGTTTCCGTCTGGTGGTGGCGATTGCCGACGTGAGCTCCTATGTGCAGTCCGGCGATGCGCTCGACCGTGAAGCGATCAATCGCGGTAACTCGGTATATTTTCCCCGCCGCGTGATTCCGATGTTGCCGGAAGAGTTATCCAACGGCCTATGTTCGCTGAACCCCAATGTCGAACGTCTGTGCATGGTGTGCGATATGCAGATCGACGCGGCGGGCAACATCGTCAAATACCGCTTCTATCCGTCGGTGATGTTCTCCAAGGCGCGTCTCACCTACACGCAAGTGGCGGACATGCTGGCGAACCCGCAAGGCGAAAACGCCAAGCAATATGCAGCGGTATTGCCGCACATCAATCATCTCTACACGCTGTTCCAGACTTTGTTGCAGGCGCGCGAGAAGCGCGGCGCAATCGATTTCGAGACCGTCGAGACGCAGATGATATTCAACGACCAGGGCAAAATCGAAAAGATCGTGCCGGTGGTGCGCAACGACGCGCACAAGTTGATCGAAGAATGTATGTTGGCGGCCAATGTGTGCGCGGCCGCATTTTTGAGCGAGCATCAGCATCCGGTGTTGTACCGCGTGCATGAAGGCCCGACGCCGGAGAAGCTGGAGGCCGTGCGCGAGTTCTTCAAGGAGTTCGGTTTGCAATTGGGCGGCGACGACGAGCCGCAGGCGGCGGACTATTCCAAGCTGCTGAAACAGATCAAGGGGCGCCCCGACGCCGGACTGCTGCAAACAGTGATGCTGCGCTCATTGCGCCAGGCCAAATATAACCCGGCGAACGTGGGTCACTTCGGCCTCGGCTACGAGGCTTATGCGCATTTCACCTCGCCTATCCGGCGTTACCCCGACTTGCTGGTGCATCGCGCCATCAAGGCCGTGCTGCACGGTAAACAGTATAAGCCCGCGCTGAAATGGGAAGAGTTGGGTGTCCATTGTTCGGAAACCGAGCGTCGCGCCGATGATGCCACGCGCGACGTGGAAGCGTGGTTGAAATGTTTCTACATGCGCGACCATCTCGGCAGCGTGTTCGAAGGCACGATCTCTTCGGTCACTGGTTTTGGCTTGTTCGTCGCGTTGGACGACCTGTATGTGGAGGGGCTGATTCACGTATCGGAGTTGGGTGCGGATTATTTCCACTTCGACGCGGCCAAGCACCAAATGCTGGGTGAGCGCACCGGAAAACGTTATCGTTTGGGTGATCGCGTTAAAGTAAAAGTCGTGCGCGTGGATATGGAAAGCACCAAGATCGACTTCTCTCTGGAGAGCGTGGAAAAGGCAGTGCCGGCGTTGAATGTAGGCGCATGGGGCGATGCTCCTCCGCCGAAGAAGCCGAAAAAAACAGGCACCAAGAAAGCGGGCAAAAAGCATGGCTGAGTCGCGCATCATTCACGGCTTTCATGCGGTCATCGGGCGCATACGCCAGAACGCCGACGGCGTATTGGAAATCTATGTGGATTCGCAGCGCCGCGATCCGCGCGCCCGCGATCTCTTGAAGCTGGCCGAGACTCATGGTGTCCGCGTGGTGCCAGTCGACGCTAAACGTCTGGACGGAATGGCAGGGAACACCCGCCATCAGGGCGTGGCAGCGCGGGTCGATGCGGCGCAGCGCGTGCAACATCTGGATGATGTGCTGGATACCTTGACCGAACCTGCGTTGTTATTGGTGTTGGACGGCGTGCAAGACCCGCATAATCTAGGGGCTTGTCTGCGCAGTGCGGATGCCTTCGGGGTGCATGCAGTAATTGCACCAAAAGACCGTGCCGTGGGCATCAATGCCACGGTGGAAAAAGTGGCGTGCGGAGCTGCGGAGACTGTGCCTTACATTACCGTCACGAATATTTCGCGCACTTTGCGCGAGCTGCAGGAACGCGATATCTGGGTGGTGGGCGCGGACGGCGAAGCGGAGACGGATCTGAACAGCTTTAAACACGCGGGGGCCATCGCCTGGGTTTTGGGGGCAGAGGGCGAAGGCTTGCGCCGCCTGACGCGCGAAACCTGCGATCAGCTGGTGCGCATCCCGATGCTGGGTAGCGTGGAGAGTTTGAATGTGTCGGTGAGCACCGGTATCTGTTTGTATGAGGCGAGAAGGCAGCGTGCGGTCTAGATATAGGTTTGGTGTACGATAGTCTCAAAACAACAAGGAAGCGTTGAGAGGAATGATGTTGAAATTTGATTTTTCAGTGTTGACCAAAGATGGGCAGAAGGTTGAGAGCGTGGTGATTTCTGCCTTGGACCAAGAGGGGGCCGAACGCAAGTTAAGGCAGATGTACCGTTATTGCGAGATCCTGCGTTGTACGCCCAAAGATGAAGAGGGGGGCGGCGGCAAGATCGGGCCGGCGACCTCGGTCGAGGATATTCTCACGTTGATTTCCAAGTAAGCCTTACTCGATAAAACCGTCGGCAACCAATTCTTCCACCAGCTCATCGTAATCATGTGCGCCACGGCTGGTTGGAGCATGCTCGAACACGGTCAAGCTTAAAGCGGGGCTCTCTGCCAAGCTGACGTTTTCCGAGATGCGGGTGCGGCAGACTTCATGGCCGAAGCGCTCTTCTACTATGCGTAAGATTTCCCAAGCCATACGGCGTCGCCCATCGAAGCGTGTGAGCAAGTAGCGCCGCTGGATGCGCCGTTTCAGCACTTGCTCCAGCGCATGCAATGTTTTCTCTAGCTGTATGGCGCCTTTAGTGGAAAGGTGGTCGGCGGCAATCGGTATGATCAATCCGTTGCAGGCAAACAGGGCATTCAGCGACAGAACGCCGATCATCGGGCAACAGTCGATGATAATCGGCGAGTCTTTCTTGCCGAAAGCTTCGGATTGCAGGCTGGTGTTAAGCCGGTTAACCACGTTGTAGCCCTTGCCGTACAGGGCATCCACTTTGGACAGCTCGGAATGAGAGGGGATGATCTTGATACGGCTGTTTGCTTCTTGTACCAGTTCCCGCAAAGGGCGGTTGCGCTGAAACAGACTTAGCACGGTGTCATTGCCGGAATGTGCGGTGATGCCGGAGATCGAGCTGAGATGCGCCTGCGGATCGAGGTCTATCCCATAAGCATCGCGTCCGGTACGCATCAGGGCGGCCGCAAGATTGAGGGCGGTAGTGGTTTTTCCAACACCTCCTTTTTGATTGAATACGGCAATGATAGTCATGTGGTCAGAAGGGAATGAACGGTTATGAAACGGTGCTGCTGATTTTTCGGAAGATATCTACGATGCCGTTGCGTTTCAACATGGAAAACCATTCGTCCTCATGCAGCATGATGACTCTATCCAAATATGCGATGTTGCGCTCAACTGATTCGAGATAAAAATTTCTGTCGATGCCGACCCAATTCTTGAAATGATAATTCAAACAGTGGTAGATGCCGCCCAATTCGCCGTCAAAGGTTTTTCGAATAAGTTCGTAAAATCCGCGCGTCTTTTTTAGAAGATCATGCATGTCTTGGAAATTACCCAGATTGGCTTCCTCGAATTCAAGGTACAGGAACAGCAACTTTTCAAGATAGGCACGGTCGGCCATTTGTCCGATCAGATCCGAACTCCCAACGATTTGTCCCAGCAAACGTATGCGTGGATCGGGGAAGCTGAGGTGCGACAAATTGTGGTTCAATTCGGTGCAGCGCATGATCAGTGTCAAGGGCGTATTCCATAAGGCGGGAAGATGCCATGTGCTCAGATTGTGCTGCATGAATGCGATACCGCGTGGAACATGTGTCCGCGTATGTTGCGCGCCGCTTCCTTCCACCTCGTCGCTTTTCTGGGCATAACCCAGATCATGGAGTAAAGCTGCCGCCAGAATCAGGCAGATTTCTTCATCGCTGAGGAGGTTGCCTGAAAGATGCACACCATGCAGCAGGCGAACGGAGCACATGAACACGTCGAGCGTATGGCGGAGATCGTGGTATGGCGTTTGGATACGGCTATAGCCGGGATAAGAGCCGTCAAACAAGCGCAACACATCGTCAAATACATTGCGCACACCCGATAAGTCGATGTCGGGACTTATGCTTTGAACTATGCGCTCCGCCTTACTCCAAGCGTCGGCAGGAGTCCTGTTGGTAAACAAGTCTATGAGTTCGGTGGGAGGGAGGTCGCGTGCTGTTGAATTTATCGTCGCATTCTGCATTGTGTGCCCTTAGTCTGCAATAGAGTCGTCGCATTCTGCATTGCGCGCCCTTATTCTGCAATAGAGAAGTGAGCGGAGATATTCGACGCTGGCCCAAATCAACCTAGCTGTTTTTTCAGCGCTTCGCACAATGCCTCAACGCTGTGTGGGGTGTCTAATTTATCCGCGCTGATCCAGAACGTATCTTCCGCGCGTGCGCCCAAGGTGTTGACCTTGGCACGATGCAGTTCGATGTGGTGTTGCGCCAGAAAATAGGCAATACGCGCCAGCAGGCCGGGGCGGTCTCCGGCGACGAGTGAGAGCACCAGATTGCCTTTTTCATCTTGCTTGATGAGTATTTCGGGCGAAATAGGAAAGTGTTTGAGTTGGCGGCTGCCCCTGCCGATTTGAGGTGCAGGCGGGGCATCCGTCTTGGCGAGCAAGAGTGCCAATTCATATTCGATGTAGTTCATGATGTCGCGGTATTCGGTCTTGTCGTTGCTGGCATCCATCACGAGAAAACTGTCCAGCGCATAGCCGTGCTGGGTGGTATGGATCTTCGCTTCCATGATGTTGTAGTTCATGCGCTCGAAGAAGCTGCAAATGTTCGCGAAGAGATACGGCTGATCCGGGCTGTAGACCATGACTTGCATACCTTCGACTCTGCGGCTGAGACGTGCCTTGACGACGGGAGTTTCGGCGTTGACGCGATGCGCCAATTGCCGTGTGTGCCAGGCGATTTCGTGCGGGTCGTGGCGCAAAAAATATTCTGCATCAAGCTGTGCCCAGAGCAATTCATACCTGTCCGGGGCAATGGTATACAGGCTGAGCGTTTCCATTGCGCGTTGGCGTACTTCGCCGATCTGGTCGGCGATCTTGCCATCCACCATGTAGCGACGGGTGGCGTTAAACAAATCCTCCAGAAGTTTGCCTTTCCACGCGTTCCATACTTTGGCGCTGGTGCCGCGAATGTCCGCTACAGTGAGCAGGTACAGGGCGGTGAGATAGCGTTCATTTTTCACTTGAGCAGTGAACGCGGCGATCACATCCTGATCAGACAAGTCCTGTTTTTGTGCGGTGGCGGACATGGTGAGGTGGTGTTCCACCAGCCAAACGACCAGACGGGTGTCTTCGCGCGTCAGCCCGTGTTGCTTGCAAAACCGTGCGGCATCGGCACGCCCCAGTTTGGAATGGTCGCCGCCGCGTCCTTTGGCTATGTCGTGAAATAGTCCGGCGATGTAGAGCACTTCGGGGCGGGCAAAGTCCTTGATCAATTTGCTGCACAGCGGGTTTTCATGGGCGTGCTTTTCCAGTGTGAAACGGCGCAGATTGCGTATCACCATGAGGATGTGTTCATCCACCGTGTAGACATGAAACAAGTCGTGCTGCATCTGCCCTACGACTTTGCCGAAAACGGGAATATAGCGCTCCAGAATACCGTGCTGGTTCATGCGGCGCAGCGCATGGGTCAAACCTTGCGGCTGGCGGAATATCTGCATGAACAGGGCGCGGTTGTCGGGGTTTTTGCGAAAAGCAGCGTCAATGTTTTTGCGCCCGCGCCATAGGGCGCGCATGGTGCTGGCGGAAAACCCCGCGAGACTTGGGTGCTGTTCCATCAGCAAGAAACTTTCCAGGATCGCCGAGGGCTGGCGGTTGAACAGTTCCTCGTCGCGCGCTTCCAGAAAGTGATCGCGCGCGACGAAGCGCTCGTTGACGGGAACGACCGTATCGGTTTCGGGAAAAATGCGCGCGCGCATGTTTTGCAGCAGCACGCTGTTGAGTTGCAGCACGGCCTGTTTGGTGCGGTAATAATGCTGCATGAGCTGTTCGCTGGCACGGCGCGAGGCGCTGGCTTCAAAATGCATCTGTTCGGCGAGTGCGGTCTGGTAATCGAAAATCAACCGGTCTTCGCGGCGTTTGGCCAGATAGTGCAAGCGGATGCGCAGCGTTTGCAGCAGGGACTCATGGCGTGCAATGGCGCGCGCTTCTGTCGTGGTGATCAGCCCGGCTTGGGCGAGTTCGTTCCACGTAGTGCCGAAGCCGCAGGCACGGCTGATCCACAGCACAGTTTGCAGATCGCGCAGCCCGCCGGGACTTTCTTTGAGGTTCGGCTCCAGATTGAAATCGGTGTCGATAAAGCGCGTGTGGCGCTGTTGCTGCTCCTGCGTCTTGGCAAGGTAGAAAGCACGGCGGCTCAAGTGCTCGGCAAGCGTTTCGCGCATTTCCACAAACAGCGCGCGGTTGCCGGTGATGTGGCGGGCTTCGAGCAGATTGGTCTGCACCGTGACATCCGATGATTCGGCCATGCAGTCGCCCACCGTGCGGATGCTGTGCCCGATCTCCAGACCGATGTCCCACAGCACGCCGACCAAGGCTTGCAGGCGTTGTTCCAATTGCGCATCGGGTTGCTGCGGCAGTAGGACGAGCAAATCGATATCCGATTTAGGAAATAACTCCATGCGGCCATAGCCTCCAACAGCGACGAAGGCCGCATCGTCCGGCATACCCGCCTGATGCCAGACCAGTTGCAGGTATTGATCGATCAGCTTGGTATGCTTGCGCAACAGGCGTTGCGGTTGCGGGTGGGCTTCGTAGTCGTGCTGTAGCTCCAGGCGTGCAGCACGTAAAGCGTCGCGGATTTGGGCGGTGGTCTGCACGATTAATTTCACCACAGAGACACGGAGAGCACAGAGGAAAAACAGGCTGTCGCCAAGTGTTGGTGGCTCATTGGTGCATTGCCTTTCTCTGTGCCTCTGTGTCTCTGTGGTGAACGGTTTTAAAGCTCGGGAGGTGGCGGTGCGTCTGCCGATAAGGTCAGCACTTCAAAGCCCGTTTCGGTCACCAGAATCGTGTGTTCCCACTGTGCCGACAAACTGTGATCCTTGGTGACGATTGTCCAGCCGTCACCTAATTGTTTGATGCCGGCCTTTCCAGCGTTCACCATGGGCTCGATGGTGAAGATCATGCCCGCTTCCAAACGGATACCCGAGTTGGCTTTGCCATAGTGCAGGACTTGCGGCTCCTCATGGAATTTTTTGCCGATACCATGGCCGCAGAATTCGCGCACGACGCTATAGCCCAAGCCCTCAACGAAACTCTGAATCGCATAACCGATGTCGCCCAAGGTTGAGCCGTGTTTGACCGTGCGTATGCCGCGCCACATCGCTTCGTGCGTGCTTTCGCATAAACGCCGCGCCTGAATCGAGGGCTCGCCGACATAGAACATGCGGCTGGTATCGCCGTGGTAGCCATCCTTGATGGTGGTAATGTCCAGATTGACGATGTCGCCGTTTTTCAGTTTTTTGTCGCCGGGTACGCCGTGGCAGACCTGATGGTTGATCGAGGTGCAAATGGATTTCGGATACGGAGCATGGCCGTGCGGCGCATAGTTCAACGGTGCGGGAATGCAGCCCTGCACATTCACCATGTAGTCATGGCACAGCTTGTCGAGTTCGTCGGTAGAGATGCCGACTTTGACGAACGGCGTGATGTAATCCAACACCTCGCCCGCCAAGCGGCCTGCAATACGCATTTTTGCGATTTCTTCGGAAGTTTTAATGCTGATGGTCATGATATTTTGTTCTTAGAAGACGGCGGCAAGGATAGTTGATAGCCGCGTTCAGCACAACACGAGACAGCGAAAAAAGGTAGAGCGGGGCGATGCCGAATAAGCTCCGCATGGGAAGCTATTCAGCACTACTCTCGGTGAGGATTATTCCGCTTTGATTTGCCATGCCGAATGGCAGGCGACGCATTTGGCTAACGTGTTACCGAGTTGTTTTTGTAACTCTGCTGTGGGTTTGCCTTCGGCGGCGGCTTTGGCGATGTCGTCCATATCGTGATGGACGCTCATGCCCAGCGACTTGAACGACAACGGAAGCTTTGCCATCAGCGCGGGGTTGACGTCTGCGGCCGAAGCCATGCCGGATGCCTGCGCAGCTTGGGCGACGCGTTTCATATCGTTTTGATTGAGGCCTTCCACGATGCCCTGTGTAGTTGCAAGCAGGCCGCGCATTTCGTTCAAGACCAGCTCACGTTCTCCGGCTTTTAATACGATGGCCGTTCTGTTGTCCGTCCCGGAAACGGTATTGCCGCGAATAAAAAATGTGATGAAAACGGCTACAGTGACAACCCAGAGCAGAATGGCGAATATGGCGATTTTATTGGACTTCATTGAGATGCTCCCTGTGATTGATTCGAATGGTTTTGTTGCGAGGGCGCAGAATAGGGAGGCAGGCAGGTTTTGTCTGTGAGGAAAGTTACATTGAGTGTGGCGTTCAGCAATTGAGACGGAGACTTGTCGAATAAAGTCCCCGATTTTGCCGGGGGATACTTACCTTCGTCCGGTCAAACAGGTGATAACTCAATGCGCAGTTTTTTCCCAAGTACCGAGGCTGCACTTGAAAGTGTAGTGAGAGTCAGGCTGGTATCTGAGGCATCAAGCAATCTGTTTAGTGCTGCGCGACTAGTGTGCATCTTCTTGGCCATTGATGTCTTGGTAAGATTTTGAGCTTTCATTTCTTGGTCGATTTGCCACGCAATAACACGCTTAACGGCCACTGCGGTTGCTTCGTCCAGCATGGCTTCTTCTGCCAGAAAATCATCAAAATTGCTGCCGATATTTTTTGCCTTCATCATTCACTCCTCATTCTGTCTTTTGCCAATTTTAAATTGGGCTGCGGTGTTGCCTGAGATTTCTTGATAAAACCGTGCAATAAAACGATCTTGCCACTTGATATTGTGAATAGCACCCGTGCTATTCGACCATCCAAATGAACACGGATCTCCTATAGGTCTTTTTCCATCTTACGCACAAGCGGCATACCTAGAGGCCAGCCGAACTGTACTGTCTTAATGTCTTCACCTATTGTTTTTCGATCAATAGCAGATAACTCTTTCAACCAATAACGCACAGGCTCGATGCCTGCATCAGTTTTAAAGAATCTGACGTCGAGGGTTGGTGAATTCATTTGCGAATCGTATCAATATTGATACGCTCGGGCAATCTAATTATTAGCTTTCGCGCAGATGCTCGCGTGTCAGTATGTGCTGAGAGACGTGATGTTTAAGCATATCAGGCCGCATTCAAATTTATTTGAATGCCTCACTCGCGGCTAGCAATGTGCAATGTTGACTGATCACGCTGTGCCAGTAGCGGTAGTTTTCGCGGATCGCTTGGACAGTCAGCTCCTCGGCCATAGCTCCCGGTCTATGGGTTCCTCGGTGACTTCCGTTATGTGGCATAACCTGCCGATCCCCCCAATGAAGACTTTCGCTTCCGTCCGTACTATTATGTATATGAGGAACAATTATTTCGGTGTATTTCAATGAATCAATCACTTATCGAAAATATGCATTCCACACTATTACCAATCGTACAGACCGGTGGGTCTGTTTAATAACCGTTAGGCTGCAATCCGAACCCGCGAAAGGAAAGTCATGAGCAAAATATTCGTCAACATTGGGCTTAGCCTTGATGGCTACATGGCACCGGAAGGAATGACCATGGACAATCCTGAGTACAAGAACTGGGGTGCCAAATGGGGTGCATTAATGGCCTGGATCATCAATCAACAGTACTTCCGTGAGAAGCTCAAGTTCGGCCCCGGGGGGGAGACTGGCCCGGTCAACGACATGGTTCGCCACACCTTTGAGCGCACCGGTGCCCACATCTTGGGCAAGCGTATGTTCGACCAAGGCGAGGTAAGTTGGCCAGAGGAGGCTCCATTTCACACCCCGGTGTACGTTCTTACTCACGAGAAGCGAGACCCTTGGGTGCGCCCTGGCGGAACGACGTTTTACTTCATCAATGAAGGGCCGGAGCCTGCGCTGGCGCTGGCCCGGGAGGCTGCAGGGAGTCGTGACGTTCGCATTTCAGGAGGTGCAGATGTTATCCAGCAGTACCTGAACCTCGGTGTTGTTGACGAGATGGAAATTGCATTGGCACCTGTGTTCTTCGGTGCTGGTCGGCGACTCTTTGAAAACCTGAGCGAGCCAGGGCCGCAGTTTCGCATTGATAACGTTCTTGATGGTTCATTCGCCACACACCTGCGATATGTGCGTCAGTAAGTGAGGGCGGTCCAACCCATCATTCCACCGGATATACGCGAAAAGCCGCGCAGGCTGGTGAATTTAGACGTTGGATGCCCGCTTTCTGAAAGTTGCGATGTCCCCTTAGGATCGGAAGCGGACTTATTGAAGGCGTGGGTCACCGACTGTTATGGCCGAGCAGCCGACGCTCAACACAAATCCAAATCCAAATCAACCACAGAATACGATTTGCTTGCCGCGAACTTTGATATTCAGAAATTCATAGTCCAATGCAGATTACGGATGCCCTGTTAAAGATAGGCGGCAACTGTTTTGCCATCGGCATCCACAACGCGCCAGGGCTCATCGCCTTGAGGTGCGGGGATTTCGGATTGGCTGCCAAGCTTGATGGCGGGGATGCCGTTTACATACAGTGTGAGCATGATCGACTCCTTTGATGAGTGCGATCAGTCTAGCTATACGTTGTCGCAGGGGATGGTTCGATTAGAGGGCAAAAATCGGCTTTGTTAGATTTTATTCGGCAGACTTGCGCCGCAAAATTTTGTATAGCTCGAACCATGCCACGCTAGCTAATCCGGCAAAGACGCATAGCGCGAATTGCGGGAGCGAGATGGGCGAGAAGTGAAACACTTCTCGCAGCACAGGCAGCGTCAGCGCGAGCGCGAGGAAGGCGAATGCGCCGCCGATGACCCACCACAATGCGGGGTTGCGCTGTTCGAGCGAACGCAAGATGGTTTGTTGCCATGAACGGTTAACCAGTATTAAGCCGAGGTTGCCGATCACCAGCGTGGAGAAGGTGAGGGCGCGTATGGTTTCCGCTGTCGCACCTTGGTGCAGGGCATAGCCCAAGACGATGAGAGTCGCCAGTAACACGACCACGCCTTGCAGCAAACTCAGGAGCAGGATGCGCCTGCCGAACAGCGGTTCTTTGGGCGGGCGTGGCGGATGCCGCATGACGTTGGATTCAGCGGGTTCGGCTTCAAAGACGATGGAGCAGGCGGGGTTGATGATCATTTCCAGAAACACGATATGCACCGGCGCGAACACGGGCGGCCAGCCGAGCAGCAGCGGGATGAGCGAGAGTCCGACGATGGGAAGATGCACGGCAAAGATGTAGGCCATTGCTTTGCGCAGATTGTCGAAGATGCCGCGTCCCAGACGCACCGCATGCACGATGGAAGCGAAGTCGTCATCCAGCAACACAAGCGCGGCTGCTTCGCGCGCCACATCGGTGCCGTGCCCACCCATGGCGATGCCGATGTGCGCAGCTTTCAATGCGGGCGCGTCATTCACGCCATCGCCTGTCATCGCCACCACCTCGCCGTTTGCCTTGAGCGCATTCACCAGACGCAGTTTCTGTTCGGGCACCATGCGCGCAAAAATATTGCTGTGGCGGATGCGCTCGCGCAGCGTTGCGTCATCCATCTTGGTGAGTTCCGCTCCGCTGATGATACCGCCGCTCCCTGCAGTCAGGCCGATCTGTGCCGCGATTGCGCCGGCGGTGGCGGGGTAGTCACCCGTGATCATCACGACGCGGATACCGGCTGCATGGCATTCTTTTAGCGCTGTTGCGACGGTGGGGCGCACCGGATCGGCGAGCCCGATCAGTCCGAGAAATTCAAAATCGAAATCATGCTGAATGTCCGGCCATGCGCTGCCGCTATAGCCTGCTTTGGCAACGCCCAGTACGCGCATGCCCTGTGCTGCGAGTGTGTTTACCTGATCGGCTAGTTCAGCCAGTTGCTGTTGATTGAAATGACACAGATCGGCGATGGCCTCGGGAGCGCCTTTGGCGGCCACCACGTATTCGTTGCGGTCATGCGCTTTCCATACATGCGACAGTGCGAGCAGGTCGGGTGACAAGGAATATTCATGCGCCAACGCCCAATCCCCATGCAAATGCTCGGTGTCGCTCAGATAATTCCGGCCGAGCTCGTGGATGGCTTTTTCCATCGGGTCGAAAGGGGCTGTCTCGCTGGCGAGGATGCCGAACTCGACCAGTTCGTGAAAAGTTTCGGGCAGGGGAGCGCGAGCATGGTTCGTCGCGAATGAGAGGCCATTTACGATGAGTTCTTGTACTTCCATGCGATTGAAGGTGAGTGTGCCGGTCTTGTCCACGCACAGCACGGTGGCGGAACCGAGCGCTTCCACCGTGTTGACGCGCCGCGTGAGCACGCGGTGTTTGGAGATGCGCCATGCGCCCATCGCCATGAATACGGTCAACACCACCGGGTATTCCTCCGGCAGGATAGACATCGCCAGCGTGATGCCGGACAGCAGGGCATGCAGCCAATCTCCCTGCATCAGGCCTTGGATCAGCAGCAGTAGCAGGCTGAGCGATACGCCGATTATGGCGAGGTTGCGCACCAGCTTGCGGATTTCCTGTTGCAAAGGTGTGGTTTCGTTATCCAAATCTTGCAAGGCTTGGCCGATCTTGCCGATCTCGCTGCGCGGCCCGGTCGCCAGTACACGCGCCATGCCGCGTCCTTGCACGATCATAGTGCCGGAATAAACGAACGGCAGATCATCGCCTCCAGGCGGGGCGAGTTCGGTGGCATCGGCTCGGGCAATCTTGCGCACGGCAACCGATTCGCCGGTGAGCAGGGATTCGTCGGCGGAAAAATCGTTGCAGGAGATTAGTACGGCATCTGCCGCGACGCGGTCGCCTTCGGACATGATTAGTATGTCGCCGCGCACGACTTCGCGTCCGGCAATGCGCTGCTCGACACCATCGCGGATGACCAGCGCGCGCGGGCTGGTGAGGTCGCGCAGTGCTTCCAGTACGCGTTCGGTTTTGTATTCCTGAAAGATGGTGATCGCCATCACAATGCACACGAAACCCAGCAGCATCAAGGCATCGCTGACATCGCCCAGGAGCAGGTAGATGGCGCCCGCCACCGCCAAAAGCATGAACATGGGTTCGCGCAGCACTTCCAGCGCGATGCCGAACAAGTCGCGCTTGTCGGAAGCGGGGAGTTCGTTCATGCCTTCAAGGCGGAGTCTTGCCGTCGCTTTTGCTTGCGACAGCCCGTCATGGCTGGATACTACAGGTGCGATGTGTGACATGCGCAAAATCTTTCGAGTCATGTGCGAATTTCATCGGTGGTATATTTACCACAATCAGCCGACTTCTCCGGTGAGGGCTTTCAGAAGCAAATATACCGTGCCTAAAAACTATTTTAAAAATCATTTGCCGAACAGGGAGTCCATCCAGCAGCACAGATGGTTGCGACCTGTCGCTCATTGGTTCCATCATCCGAACCTGTGGCATCTGCATCGCCGCTCGGTGGCCGGCGGCGTGGCGGTCGGCTTGTTCTGCGGTTTGATCCCGGGGCCGTTGCAGATGCTGGGTGCCGCCTTATTAGCGGTGCTG
Organism: Gallionellaceae bacterium; assembly: GCA_009773615.1. Taxonomy (GTDB): domain Bacteria; phylum Pseudomonadota; class Gammaproteobacteria; order Burkholderiales; family Gallionellaceae; genus PALSA-1006. The sequence goes on along the minus strand of WSYA01000032.1, from coordinate 947 downwards.
TTTCGCGTCAATATGCCTATCGCTTTGTTCGCTACACTTTACACCAATCCTTTCACGATTCTCCCTCTGTACCTGTTGGCTTACGAGCTGGGTTCGTGGGTGTTGGGGAAGAATGGCAGCGTTTCTGCGCCGCTCATCATGCCGGAATTGCACTGGCATGACTGGTTCACGCCATTGATGTATTGGTTGACCTCGCTCGGGCAAGCGTTTGTCATCGGCCTTCCGCTGTTGGCGATTACGCTTGCCACACTGGGCTATTTTGCGGTGCGTCTGGGATGGCGCGGCTGGGTGTTATGGGAATTGCGCAAGCGTCGTGTGCGCCGCAATCGGATAGGGGAAAAGCCATGAGTGATAAACAGATCGCGACTTTAGCCGGAGGGTGTTTTTGGTGTCTGGAAGCCGTGTTCGAGCAAGTGCGCGGTGTAGAAAGTGTGGTCTCCGGTTATATCGGCGGACAAGCCGCCAACCCGAGCTACGAGGCCGTTTGTGGCGGGCAGACGGGACATGCAGAGGCGGTTCAAATCGTCTTCGACAGGGGGACGGTGTCGTTTAAAAAATTGCTCGGCGTGTTCTTTACGATCCACGATCCCACCACGCTGAATCGTCAGGGCAACGATGTGGGTACGCAATATCGCTCGGCGATTTTTTATCACAGCGAGGCGCAGCGTACTGATGCGCAAGCGATGATTGCCGCACTGAATGGCAAGCTTCACGGGACTTCACTGCTGGTCACCGAAGTTATCGCCGCGCCGACTTTCTATCCGGCGGAGGAGGGGCATCAGCATTACTTCGTCAGGCATCCCGAGCAAGCCTATTGCCAGTTTGTGATAGCACCGAAAGTTGAAAAATTGCGAGCTAAGTGACATTTCGTGGAGGTTTAATCCTGTCTATCCCTTATGCCTATTGTGTGAAACGTGAAAGTTAGACAGGGTGGTAGTCTAATCAGA
>WSYA01000103.1 GCA_009773615.1 Gallionellaceae bacterium | reverse complement strand
TTTCCGGCTTGAAACCGACCTACGGCGTGGTGTCGCGTTACGGCATGATCGCCTTCGCTTCCAGCCTCGATCAGGCGGGCCCGATGGGACGCAGCGCAGAAGATCTGGCACTGTTGCTCAATACCATGGCCGGATTCGACGAGCGCGATTCCACTTCGCTGCAACGCGAAAAGGAAGACTACGCGCGCGACTTGAACAAACCGCTGAACGGCCTGCGCATCGGCCTGCCCAAAGAGTTTTTCGCCGAAGGTTTAGGCAGCGATGTAGCACAAGCGGTCGAAGCGTCCATCGCCGAATACAAAAAACTCGGCGCAACCGTTGTCGACATCAGCCTGCCGAATACCAAACTTTCCATCCCGGTGTATTACGTACTGGCTCCGGCGGAAGCGTCGAGCAACCTGTCGCGTTTCGACGGTGTGCGCTACGGTTACCGCGCGCCGGAATACAGCGACCTCGCAGACATGTACGAGAAAAGCCGCGCGCAAGGCTTCGGCGCAGAAGTGAAGCGCCGCATCATGATCGGCACCTATGTGTTGAGCCACGGTTACTACGATGCCTACTACCTGCAAGCGCAGAAGATACGCCGCCTGATCGCCCAAGACTTCACCGCAGCGTTCAAACACTGCGACGTGATCATGGGACCGACCTCGCCTTCCACCGCGTTCAAGCTGGGCGAGAAGGGCGACGATCCGGTACAGATGTATCTCTCGGACATCTACACCATCGCGGTGAACCTTGCCGGGTTGCCCGGCATGTCCATCCCCTGCGGTTTCGGCGCAAACAATATGCCCGTGGGTTTGCAGATTATCGGCAACTATTTCGAAGAGGCGCGCATGCTGAATGTGGCGCACCAATATCAAGTGTTTACTGATTGGCATACTAAACAGCCAAATGGAATTTAAAAAAACAATTAACCACAGAGACACAGAGACACAGAGATTTTTCTCTGGTTGTCCTCTGTGTCTCTGTGCCTCTGTGGTGAAAAGGTTTTATTTATGAATTGGGAAATCGTCATCGGGCTGGAAGTACACACTCAGCTTTCCACCAACACTAAAATCTTCTCCGGCGCATCGACCGCGTTCGGCGCGGAACCCAACACGCAGGCCGACGCGGTGAGCATCGCGCTGCCCGGCGTGCTGCCCGTGCTGAACAAGGGCGCAGTGGAACGCGCGTTCAAATTCGGTCTTGCGGTCGGCGCACACATCGCGCCGCGCTCGGTGTTTGCGCGCAAGAATTATTTTTATCCCGACTTGCCCAAGGGCTACCAGATCAGCCAATTCGACCTGCCCGTGGTGGGACAAGGCGCGCTGATTATTCAGGTCGAGCCGCTGTCCGGCAATGCAAAGCCGTATGAAAAAGTGGTGCGCATCACCCGCGCCCATCTGGAAGAAGACGCGGGCAAGTCGGTACACGGCGAATCGCAAGGCGTTACCGGCGTTGACTTAAACCGTGCCGGAACACCGCTGCTGGAGATCGTATCCGAGCCGGACATGTGCTCGTCCGCCGAAGCCGTGGCATATGCCAAAGCCCTGCATTCGCTGGTGCGCTGGATCGGTATCTGCGACGGCAACATGCAGGAAGGCTCGTTCCGTTGCGACGTTAACGTGTCGGTGCGCAAGCCCGGCGCGCCGCTGGGTACGCGCCGCGAAATCAAGAACCTGAACTCGTTCAAGTTCATGCAGCAGGCCATCGACTACGAAGTGCAATGGCAGATCGACACATTGGAAAACGGCGGCAAAATTCAACAGGCCACCATCCTGTTCAACCCGGACACAGGTGAAACGCGCGCGATGCGCAGCAAGGAAGACGCGCACGATTACCGCTACTTCCCCGATCCCGATTTGTTGCCGCTGGATATTTCGCCCGCGATGCTGGAACAGGCGCGCGCTGCGCTGCCGGAATTGCCGCAAGCCAAGCGCGAGCGTTATATCGGCGAGTACGCACTCACCGCTTACGATGCCAGCAGCCTGACTTCTTCACGCGAAATGGCGGACCTTTTTGACGCGTGCGTCGCTTCGGTCGGCGCGCCTAATGCCAAGCTGTGCGCCAACTGGCTGATCGGCGAAGTGAGCGCGCAGCTCAATCGCGACGCGCTGGACATGGCGCAATGCCCGGTGAGCGCACAGCAACTGAGCGGCATGCTGGCGCGCATCGTGGACGGCACCATCTCCAACTCCGGTGCGAAAGAAGTGTTCCGCGCACTATGGTCTGAAGGCGGCGATGCCGATGCAATCATCGAAGCCAAGGGGCTGAAACAGGTTTCCGACAGCGGCGCCATCGAAGCGCTGGTGGATGAAATCATCGCGGGCAATGCCGACAAGGTGGCGGAATATCGCAGCGGCAAGGACAAGCTGTTCGGCTTCTTCGTTGGCCTCGCCATGAAGGCCAGCAAAGGCAAAGCGAACCCGGCGCAGTTGAACGATATTTTGAAGAAAAAGCTGGAAGGTTAAAAGTTGCGCGGCTTGTACGGCGCGCGCTTCAAAATCAAATCGTATAGGGCACCTCTAATAATTGGTTATTTGGACTTCGTAAACGCGTCCCGATGATTTTTTTGTGGCGGTCAACTATGTGCGCGTATTTTTGAATGATC